>JANXTD010000549.1 GCA_025352585.1 Fimbriiglobus sp. | reverse complement strand
GTCGCGCTTCAGCCACGTTTTCAGGGCGTCGTGGAGCACCCGCCGCCAGCCGAGGCCGCGGAAGGAGCGGTTGTGGACGTGCAGCACGAACCGGCCGCCGGGCTTGAGCAGCCGCGCGACTTCGGCCACGGCGGCGGCGCGGTGGCCCGCTCCGCGGACCATGCCGAGCGTGCTGAACAGGCTCGCGGCGTAGTCGGACGACGCCGCCGCCAGGCCGCCGAGTTCGACGAGGTTGCCCGAGTGCCACACCACTGTCACCCCTCGCGCGGCGGCGTTAGCGCGGGCCTGCGTCAGCATGGCGTCACTGAGATCGACGCCGACGCAGTCGAAGCCGCGCGCCGCGAAGTGAATCGCCAGCCGGCCGGTGCCGCAGCCGAGATCGACCAGCCGGCCGGGGGTCGGGAAGGCGGCTTCGCAGAAGGCGACGTCGGCGGCGGCGAGGGCGGACGCCGCCATCTGCTCGTCGTAGCCGCGGACCATTTCGGCGCTGGCGAAGTAGTCGCGCAGGCCGCGATCGACGCCGGGGGGGAGCTGCCAGTCGGGGGCCATCGGTTACCTTTTCGCGGGGGCGCTCGGTATCGTATCGGTGCCGTTAACGTAGCCGCCCAGGGAGGGAATCGCATGGCCATCGACGCACGCGTCAAGGATGTCGAACTCACGACCGAGGAGTACCGCTACCGCACGCCTATCAAGTTCGGCGGCGTGGCGCTCGACCGCGTGACGCTGCTGCACGCGACCGTCACGGTCGAACTCGACGGCGGGCGGGTCGCGCACGGCACCGGGTCGATGCCGCTGGGCAACGTCTGGGCCTTCCCGTCGCGCTCGTTGAGTTACGCGCGAACCCTCGCGGCGATGCGGGCGGTCGCCGACGAGGTCGCGACGATTTACGCCCGCTCGACGGTCGCCGGGCACCCGATCGACCTCGCGCACACGCTCGAAACCGAGTTCGCCACGGCCGCCGACCACGTCGCCCGCCGGCAGAACCTCGGCGAGCCAATCCCTGCGCTGGCGACGCTCGTGGCGGCGTCGCCGATCGACGCGGCGCTGCACGACGCCTACGGCAAGGCGCTGGGCTTGAACGCCTTCCGCACGCTCACGCCGGAGTTCTTGCGGCATGACCTGGGGCACTACCTCGGGGCCGAGTTCGCCGGGCTGCGGCTGCACGACTTCGTCCGCCCAACGCTGCAGGCGACGATGCCGGTCTACCACCTCGTCGGGGCGCTCGACCCGCTGACGGTCTCGGACGTTTTCCAGACGGTCGGCGACGGACTGCCGGAAACTCTCGCCGACTGGATCGCGACGGACGGCCTGACGCACCTGAAAATCAAGCTCGCCGGCGACGACCCGGCCTGGGACTTGGGCCGGGTGCTGGGCGTGAACGCCGTCGCGGAATCGGCACGGCCGGACGGGCCGTGGGCCTACTCGCTGGACTTCAACGAGCGCTGCCCCGACGCCGTGTACCTCGTCGAACTGTTAACACGATTGCGAAGCGAGTCGCCGCGGGCTTACGGGCGCGTGCAGTATGTCGAGCAGCCGACGGCGCGCGACCTGGCGGCGAACCGGCACAATGTCATGCACGCGGCGGCAGCGCTGAAGCCGGTGGTCATCGACGAATCGCTCGTCGATCTGGAGTCACTGAAGTTGGCGCGGGAGATGGGCTACACGGGGGCGGCGTTCAAGGCGTGCAAGGGCCAGTCGCAAACCCTGGTGTTAGCGGCCGCGGCCCAAGTCTACGGGATGTACCGCTGCGTGCAGGATCTGACCTGCCCCGGCGCGGCGCTGGTGCAGAGCGCGGCGTTGGCGGCGCACCTGCCGGGGGTCGTGGCGATCGAGGCGAACGCCCGGCAGTACGTCCCCGCGGCCAACGCCGGCTGGGAGGCGCGCTTCCCCGGCCTGTTCACGGTGCGCGGCGGCGTCCTGGCGACGGGGCAACTCGACGGCGTCGGCTTGGGCGTGGGATGACTTTCATTCTGTTAGACTGAGTAGCGTTGTACGTTCGCGACTCTGGTACAATACGCTGGCCCCCTGAAACCGTGAGGCGATTGCTATGGCCGTAACGATTCGCGACGAGAATGCGGTAGCTGCGTTGGCTGCCACTACCGGGATCGAGGTCGAGATTCGCGGGCCGGACGGCCTGCTCCTCGGCTACTTCACCCCCGCGCCGCGGCCGGGGATGTCGTTCCCCGAGTTGGGCATCTCCGACGAGGAGATGCTTCGCCGCGTCAACGACCCGGACCCGACGCACTGGAAAACCGGCGAAGAAGTCATGGCCCGGCTCCGCTCCCTCCGAGACGCACCCTGATGTTCCGGTACCACTGGTTCGCGACGGCCCTCGACAAGCTGGCCGACATTTGCGTCAGCGCCGACGGCGAAGAGCGCGACCGGATCGCAGACGGGCTTAAGACGTTCAACGCACACTTGGCGTCCGACCCGCTGGGCCTCGGCGAGTCCCGCGAAATCGGATTCCGCGTCGCCTTCCCGCCGCTGCTGGCCGTTTACTTCTGGGTGGACAAGTCCACCCGCGAGGTTCGCGTGATGAACTTGATCCGCTACGGCAAGTGACCCGGCCGCTTGCGCTCGGCGGGGCGCGTCTTCCAGCGGCGGTGCAGCCAGAAGTACTGCTCCGGGTGCCGGCGAATCAGTCGCTCCAACGCGGCGTGGTAGCGCTCGGTGATCGCCCGCACGGCGTCGGGCCGGTCGGCGTACTCGGCGGCGTCGAAGGCGTCCTCGCACACCATCTCGAACCGGAGCGGCTCGCCGACGCGCGGCACGCCGATCACCACCACGCGGGCGTCGAACTCCAGTGCCATCAGCGCGACGGCCTTGTGCGCCGACGCCGGGCGGCCGAAGAACGGCACGAACACCCCCCGCGGCCCGGCGTCCTGGTCGGCGAGTGTTGCGACCTTGGCCCCGCCAGCCATCACGCGCGTGAGCCGGTCGAAGTCGTCCTTCTTGGCGATGACCGTTTGGCCGGTGCCCTGGCGGAAGCGGTTCAGGAAGCGTTCGAGGTGC
>JANXTD010000531.1 GCA_025352585.1 Fimbriiglobus sp. | reverse complement strand
CGTCCACATGGAGCCGGACGGCACGCCGAACGTTGACACGGTCATCAAGGGCGACACGGTGTCCGAAGTGTTGCATTACGTGCAGTACAGTAGCGAAATCTTGATGAACCGCATCCGCAAGGATGTCGAGCGGGCGGTGCGCGCCGGCACGCTGTCGATCCAGGAGAGCCGCGAGTTCCTAGGCTTCTACGAGCACGGCCTCGACGGCTACACGTACCTCGAAGAAGCGTAGCGAACCTTAGTGGTGCGAGTCGCGTCCGAGTCTTCAATCGAGGGGCCACTATGAACGCGATTCGCATCCGCCGCACGATCGACTCGGAGACTCTGACGATTCCCGAACTTCGCGGCCTGATCGGCCGGGAGGTCGAGATCATCGTCCTGGAGGAGTCGCCGCGATTCGTCATGCTCGAAACCGAGGAGACCTTCCTGGCCCTCGCCCCCAAGCCGACCCCGGCGGAGCGCGAGGCGAATCTTGCGGAACTCCGCGAACTGGCGAAAACCGACCCGACGATGCGAGCGTGGCTCGACCTCATCGACTCGGACGGGATCGATGTCGATGCCGTGATTCGGAACCGCGGCTACCAGGAGGAGACGTGGGATGCTTCTCGCTGACACTAGCGTGCTGATCGCGCAGTTCCGCATCTTCGACCCGAAACGTGCGGCACTGATCGGTGCTCAACCCGTCGGGCTGTGCGGCCCGGTCCTGGCCGAATTCCTCGCCGGTGCCCGCACGCCCAAGCACCAGCCGGCCTGCCAAGTCATTCTCGCTTCGTTGACGCCTGTCGCCACGCCCGAAGCCATCTGGGACTTGGCCGGTCGCAACCAGGCGTTGCTCGCCGCCAGCGGGTTGAACGTGCCGCTGATCGACACGATCATCGCCTCGGTGGCCATCGTCGCGGGCCTCGAGTTGTGGGCGTACGACGCCCACTTCGCGGCGATGGCCACGCTGCTCGGCGGGTTGAGACTGTTCCAGGAGACGTAAGCCCGGCCCGAGACTCCCGGTCGAGCGCCGCGACCGCCGCCGCTAGCCGACGAAGACGCCGCCGGTGGTGCCGGGGTAGGCGTCGAAATCGAGGGCGGTCGGCGGGGTGCCTTGGGGGGCGATGGTGCGGCCGAGGTAGGCCGTGATCTTGCTGCCGGAGGCGGCCCCGCCCCCGACGACCACGTCGGCTCGGGCGTCACCGTCGAGGTCCTTCACGGCGACGCGGATGCCGCCGCGGGCGGCGACCTCGCCGCCGAAGAAGTTGGCGACTTCGACCCGGCGGTTGCCCACCAACTCGGTGCCGCTGAACGCGGTGACGCGCGGCCCGCCGCCGGGGCCGGCCCCCACGACGAGTTCGCCGAGGCCGTCGCCGTCGAGGTCGCCGACGGTCACGAAGGTGCCGTTGCGCAGCGACGACTCGAAGGCGAAGAAGTCGCCGAACGCTTTGCGCGTGAAGGCCCCGCCGGCGAGAGACTTCCCGTCGAACGCCGCCACGCGCGGGCCGCCGCCGAAGCCCGCCGAGACGATCAGGTCGCCGACGCCGTCGCCGGTGAGGTCGCCCACGGCGACGCGGGCCCCGCCGAGGAAGGTCGGGTCGTCGATGCCGAAGAAGTCCGCGAGTTGGCCGAAGCCCTTGCCGCTGAACACCCGCACCCGCGGCCCGCCGCCCTCGTCCGGCGAGATGACCAGGTCGGGCGTGCCGTCGCCGTCCAGGTCGCCCGCGGTGACGAACACCCCGCCCGTAAAGCCCGCCTCGAACGGATCGACGGTGAAGAGTTCCGCTTGGCTCTTGCCGTCGAGTACCCGCACCCGCGTTGCCCGCCCCGGCCCGGTGCCAACCACGAGGTCGGCGACGCCGTCGCGGTTGAAGTCGGCCGCGGCCGTCCGCACGCCGCCCCGGAAGTCGCCGCCGAAGGGGTTGACCTTGAAGCGGACCGTGCCGTTCGCGTTGAACAGGGTGGCCGTGGCCGGGTCGCCGAAATCGGTCCCGACGGCGAACTCGCGGGCGACTTCGAGGCGAGGCGGCGACGGCGGCACGACGGGCGGCACCACCGGGGGCACCACGGGCGGCGGCACCACCGGCGGGGAGGCGTTCACGGTGACGTTGACCGTTGCGGTCGCGACGCCGCCGAGTCCGTCGGCGATCGTGTAGACGAAGGAGTCGGACCCGCTGAACCCGGCGTTGGGCGTGAAGACGAGCTTGCCGTTGCTGATCGCCGTCGAGCCGTTCGCCGCGGCCCCGACCGTGCTGATGGTGAAGGCGTTGCCGTCCGGGTCGCTGTCGTTGGCGAGCACGTTGATCGTGACCGCGGTGTTGAACGCCGTCGTCGCGCTGTCGTTGACGGCGACGGGTGCGCGATTCGGCTCGATCACGAGTGGGACGAACTCGGAGCTGAAGTCGCCGGTGGACGCGGTCACGGTGACGAGAATCGCGACGGCCGTGACGCTGGTCGGCGTGCCGCTAAGAACTCCGGCCGCCGAGAGCGTTAAGCCGGGCGGGACGTTGCTCGCGGCGAAGGTGAAGCTCGTGCCGGCCGGCAGTCCCGTCGCGGGCACGGTGAAGGTTTGGCTGAAGGGCACGCCGACGCGGCCGCTCGGGAGGCCCGACGGCGCGACGCGGATCGTCTGGACTTCCAACGCGCCGATGTCCACCGGGGTGTTCGTCGCCGGGCGAACGAAGCCGCGCTGGTCGGTGGTTGGGGCACCGGTCAACGTGCCCGCATTGATTGCCGGACTGCCGGGCAAGAGGGCGTGCGTCAACGTCGGCCCGCCGTTGTTGGCGAGCGTCGTGTTCAGCACCGTGTTGACGGCCACGCCGACGATGTTGCCGTTCGTCCCGTTGGTCAGTCCGCCGGCCGTGGCCGCGTTGCCGATCAGGTCGTTCGTCCCGGTCTCGATGGTGCCGGCCACGTCGTCGGAAGCCGCACCGCCAAAGTTGCCAGCGACGATCGTGTTCGTGACGGTTTCCACGCCCGCGGCGAACAGCCCGCCGGTGCCCGTGACCGCCGTGTTGCCGGTGAGGGTGGCGTTGACCAGCGTGAGCGTGCCGAAGTTGCCGACTCCCCCGCCGCTCGTCTGGGACTTGTTGTTGGAGATCGTCGAGTTCGTAATCGTCGTCGTGGCCCCGGCGAAACTCGTGACCCCCCCCGCCGATGTTGTCGGAGACGGTCACGTTCGCGATCGAGAGCGAACCCTGGTTGGAGACGCCGCCGGTGTCAGACAACGTGGTGTCTTTCCCGCCGCTGACGGTCAGGTTGCGCAACGTCGCGGTCGCCCCGACGCCGACGTTGACCAGGCGGAACTCCGCCGCCGCCGCGTCCCGCCGCACGGTCACGCCGGCCCCGCCGTCGATGGTCGTCGCCGCCGCGTCGGTGAGGAAAAGTTCGCCGGCGGTCAGCGTCACCGTGCCGAGGTTCGCCGCGAACGTGATCGCGTCCGCGCCGGGGGTGGCGTTGGCCAGCGCGACCGCCTCGCGCAACGTCACTTGCCCGGCGGCGTAGTTGCCGTCGTCGATGTCGCCGGTGTTGTCCACGACGAACGGCCCGGTCGGTGCGGCGGTCAGGGTGACTTTGTTGTTGGCGTAACTGATGCGGAACGCCTGGTTGCTACCCGTAACCAGCGCCCCTTCGGGTAGGTTGGTGAACGTGCCTTGAAGCGTAGTGGCCGTGAGGATCGGTAGGACGGTGCCCGCCGGCTGGACGACGCCCGGCGGTTGGGTGATGGTCGGCGTGCCCGGCAGCGAAAGCGTCTGGAACGTGCCGAGCGCACCGCCGACGACCGACAGGCCGGGGTTAGAGAACGAGAGGTCGCCCAGAGTTGGCGGGAAACTCACGAGGACGCCGGGCTTCGGGACGCTCGCGGTGGCGGAGCCGAACAGGCCGTAGCTCTTCGCGACTCGGTCGAACAGGAAGATCACGTCGTTGACCTTCAACGTCACCTCGCCGACGGCGAACGAACCGGTGACGCCGACGGTCAGTTCGGTCAGCGCGCCGTTGACCACGACCAGCCCCGGCGTGACCGCCGAATCGCCGAAGCGCGTGCTCAAGAGCACCGGGCCGGACTGCCCCGTGACATTCGCCGTCGCGCCGCCGCTGACGGCGTAGCGGGTGCTGGTCGCCGTCGCCGTGTCTAACTTCAACCGCAAGTCTTGACTGTTGAACGACACGGAACCGTAGCTGAAGCTGGACGTGATGCCGAGATCGACCGACGCGATCTGGCCGCTCTGGATGACCAGCCCCGGCGTGCCGATCGCCGAGCCGAAGCTCGCGCCGATCGTGACGCCGCCGGCGGTGAACGCCGCATCCCCGGCGATCGAAAACTTGTTGATCGGCTGGTCGAACACGAAGGCGAGGTTGTTGCCGGTGAACGTCAGCCCGCGGACGGACAGCGTGCTGTTGATCTTGGCCGACGCCGGACTAGCGGCGACGGTCACGCCGTCCGGCAGGCTGAGCAGCGGGACGAACGCGGCCGCGCCGACGGGCACCAGCCCCACATCGACGGCGGTGCTGATGGTGGCGTTGCTCGAACTGCCGGCGAACGTGCCGAGGGCGTTGAACCGCAGCCCGGCGATGTCCCGCGCGTCCGGCGTAATGCGGTCTTCGAGCGGCAGGAACGACAGCCGGTTGCGAACGGGCGTGCGCGGGGCTTGGGGGAACGAGTTGCGAATCCAGCGACTCACGGCAAGGCTCCGGGCGTGGGACATCGTGGACAAGACGGACCGCCGTCGGACCCACACGTCGTGGGCGACTCGCGGCAGATGATCGACGGCAATTGGCAGCAAGGACGTTTGAGAGCGCTGTTTTAATTCCAGCGTATTGTTCGGGCCAAACGCGACAAGGATACGCGACCCGTTTTGTGGCAGAGCGACGTTCCCTAATCCAGCGCCGCCCGCGCCAGCCGGTCGCGGATCGCCCGCGTCTCGTCGTTGGCCGTCGGCAACAGCGCAATCAGCCGGTCGTGGCCGGCGTCGTCGAGGGCGTGCAGCTCGGCGTACAGCGACGCCATCACGCGCGCCGGGTCGCCGTCGAAGCGGGCGCGGCCGACCTTCAATCCCGCGGTTTCGTACAGCTCGATCAGGAACAGCCACTCGGCTTCGGTCTCGGCGCACTCCAGTGGCGTGCGCGGGGCGTAGTGCTTGGGCAGCATCCCCGGCCCCGGCATCGGCGCGTCGCCGGTCAGCTTCGCCGGGGTCGCGTCGATCGCGCCGAGGACCGCTTCGAGCTGCGCCACCGTGACCGGGCCGGGGCGCAGGAGGCGTGGCTGGAAACTCGTCAACGCGATGACGGTCGATTCGACGCCGCCGGCGCACGGGCCGCCGTCGAAGACCAGGTGGACGCGGCCGGCGAGGCTCTTGAGGACGTGGTCGGCGGTCGTCGGGCTGAGTTCGCCGGAGCGGTTGGCACTCGGGGCGGCGACCGGGACGCCGGCGGCGGCGATGATCGCGCGGGACGACGCCAAGGCCGGGCAGCGCACGGCGACGGTCAGGCCGCCGGCGGTCACGGCGTCGGGGACGTTCAGGTTCTTGGGCACGACGATGGTGAGCGGGCCGGGCCAGAACTTCGCCGCCAGCCGCTTCGCGTCGTCGGGCCACGAGGCGACGACCTGGCCGACCTGCGACTCGTCGGCGACGTGGACGATCAGCGGGTTCGTCGCCGGCCGGCCCTTCGCCGCGAAGATCTTCGCCACCGCGGCCGGGTCGAGGGCGTTGGCCCCCAGGCCGTAGACGGTCTCGGTCGGGAAGGCGATCAACTCGCCGGCGCGCAGGGCGTCGGCGGCGAGCGCGAGCACGTCGTCGGTCAGCGGGTCGAGGGGGACGCGGCGGGTCGGCGTCATCGGCGGTCCTCGCGGCGCGGCGGGCCGGCCGCCGTGCGGTTACTCAGGACGGCGAAGCGCGCGGACGAGAGCGACGCCAGGAAGAAGGCGAAGAGCGCCCACAGCGCCAGGCCGACGACCGGGGCGAACTCGCCGACGCTCGCGGTGTCGGTGACGAACAGGTGCAGGCCGTGGCGGTCGTCGTCGAGGTGGTGCATCGGCAGCCAGCCCATGACCAGCGGCGGCACCATGCCGAGGACGACCAGCCCGGCGGACTCGAGGCCGTTGCCGCTGAGGTTGCTGGGGCTGGCCACGAGGACGAACGGCAGGCAGCAGCAGAGTTGGCCGACGAACAGGTAGCCGCCGACGAAGAACGCCGCGGCCAGGACGGCGCGGACGGTGGCGACCATCGTCGTGCGGGCCGTGACCGAGCAGAAAATGCCCAGCCAGGCGAACGCCGAGACGTAGACGGCCAGGAACCCGGCGCTCAGGGCGACCATCGCCGGCTCGACCGCGCCGAACGCCAGCGCGAGCGCCCAGACGATCAGCAGCGTCGCCGTGAGCCGGCGCATGCCGAGGACGACGCCGAGGAACTTGCCGCGGAGCATCTCGCCCACGCTGAGCGGGGTCGAGATCAGGCTGACCCAGGTGTCGCGGTCGCGCTCGCCGGACACCGCGCCGGCCCCGCGCACCGCCGCGCCGAGCATCAGCAGCGTACTCAACACCCCCGTGGCGACCCGGACCCAGCCGTTGAGGAACCTGGCGTAGTCCTGGAGGCGGTTGGCGAACGACTCCCCTTCGGGCGGGAGGTCGAAGAGTTCGCGCGCGAAGGGGACGTAGGCGAGGAACGCGGCGACGAAGCCGACGAACGGGGCGAGGAACACCAGCACCGCGGTCGCCACGAAGCCGACGACGGCGACGCAGCCGCGCCGGCCCGAGCCGTCGGCGAAGACTTCCTTCCAGAGCATGGCGTCGTCCCCGACCGGCGGGCGACCGGCCCAGCCGCCGACGACGCGGCCCTGCCGGTCGCGCCGCACGACCTGGGCGGTGCCGTAAGTTTGCCGCAGGGCGATCGCGCGGAGCCGGGTGACGGAGTAGGCCAGCAGCGCGACACTCGTGAGGCCCCAGAAGACGCCGAACTTCAGCAGCACCGCGTTGATGCCGGCCGGGGTGACCGTGCCGCGCGACGTTTCGAGATACAGGATCGTGGCGTACAGGACGTTGCCCGAGGCGACCCAGTCGAAGCCGTCGCGCACCACCTCGAAGACCTCCTGCCAATCGACGTACCGCCCGGCGACGGTGAACGCGCCGAGGTGCGGCGAACTCGCCAGGCCCTGCGTCACCGCGCCGAGGGCGGCGCTGCCCACGGCGTAGGCGGCGACGGCCAGGTAGGTCAGGGCGATGGCGTCGCGCGGCCTCCTGAGCGTCACCGAGAAGAAGATTGCCACCGACGACAGGCCGAGGACCGTGCCGACGGTCGCGGCGGTGCCGGCGAGCAACAGGTCGGGGTCGATGCCGCCGAAGAGTTGCAGGAAGGCGATCACCGGCAGCCCTGCGAGGACGTACATGAGCAGCGTCATGACGCGGGCGGCCAGCTTGCCAAAAACAATCTCGTGGCCGCTGAGGTCGGTCGCGAGCAGGAATTCGAGGGTCTTACGCTCCTTCTCGTCGGCGATGCACCCGGCGACGTAGGCGGGCGTCAGCACCACGACGACGAGGTACTGCAAAGTCTGGAAGACGTAGAAGAAGTTGGTAGCGAACTCGGCGAGTTTGACGGGGCTCACAATGCCGCGCCCGCCGTTGCTGCTGTCCTCGAGCCACGACAGGTACATGACGCCCAGCACGCCCAGCATGGCGAGGACGTAGAGCAGCCGCCACACGATGGTGCTGCGCCGCCGGCCGAGCCGCACGACCTCGTAGACGAAGACGGGGCCGAACATGTTGCGCACGGCGGTGCGGAACAGCAGCGCGGGGACGGCGGTCCAGGCGAGCGCGGCGGCGAGGGCGCGGCCGGGCGACCAGTCGAGGGACTGCCCGGCGTAGCCCAGCGCGACCAGCCCGGCGAACCACCCGGCGGTCGCCAGCCACGGCCAGGCGCGGGCCACGAGTCTCCGGCGTGCGGTGGGTGGGGTCATCGCGTCAGTGTAAAGCGATCCCCGCGCGGCGGCCACGCAGCGGCTAAGATGGCGGGCAGTTCCCCCCTTCGCTCCGAGGTTCCCCCCGTGACCCGCACCCTTGCTTTGCTCGCGCTGTGCCTGCTCGCCGGCCCCGCGCCGGCCGCCGAACCGCTCACGCCGCAGCAACTCGCCGACGGCTGGGTCAAGCTCTTCGACGGCGAAACGACGTTCGGCTGGCCCAAGGGGGCGACCGTCGAAGAAGGTAAACTCGTGCTGACGGCTCCGGCCGACAAGGCGTTGGCAGTCCCCTTACCCGCCACCTTCCACGAGCAGTTCGACATCGCTTACGTGACTCCTCCGGCGGATGCCTTGTCGGCCAGCTTGCCCACGGTCACCGTTGGGGGGTCGAATGCACCCCTCGACGGGTCCGCTGGGGAGAAGGTGACATCGAAGACGTGGAGCGTTGAACTCCCGGCGAAGGGGGGGATCACCGCGATGCTCACGGTCCCGCCCGGTGGCCGGCTCGCACTCACGAAGTTCGACGTCTGCCTCCTCGGTACCACGCCGATCTTCGACGGCAAGACACTCGACGGCTGGAAGCCGTACGCCGGCGACCCGAAGCGGGAGCGGTCGAAGTTCGAGGTCACCAAGGACGGCGAGCTGCGCGTCACCGACGGCCCCGGCGACTTGCAGACGACTTCGATGCACGCCGACTTCCTGCTGCAATTCGACTGCAAGACGCGCGGCAAGAACCTCAACTCGGGCGTGTTCTTCCGCTGCCTGCCGGGCGAGTACCAAGCCGGCTACGAGGCGCAAGTCCACAACGGCTACGCCGGCGACGACCGCACGAAGCCGACCGACTTCGGCACCGGGGCGATCTACCGCCGCGTCCCGGCCCGCAAGGTCGTGAGCAACGACAACGAGTGGTTCACGATGACGGTGCTGGCCGTCGGGCCGACGATCCGCACCTGGGTCAACGGCGAGCCGGTGGTGAGCTGGACCGACGACCGGCCGCGCGACGACAACGCCCGCAAAGGCCTGCGCACCGCGGCGGGCCACCTGTCGATCCAGGGCCACGACCCGACGACGGACATCCTGTTCCGCAACCTCCGCGTGCTCGACATCAAGTGACACAGCTCCGCGGCGGGCGAGTCTGGTTCGCCGGACGCGCGAGCGACGGGAGCAAATCCCGATCGACAACGCTGGTGGGGGGGAAGACTAAGCCGTCACCACCCACGGGGGTCGCCCACCGGGATTTGCTCCC
>JANXTD010000530.1 GCA_025352585.1 Fimbriiglobus sp. | reverse complement strand
TCGACCCGGCCGGCAAACCTCTCGACCCGATCAACGAAGACTTCCGCGAGTCGCCGGGGAAGGCCAACCTCGTCTACCGGTTCCCGGCGGGCAAGGTCCCGGCGGACCGGGCGGGGTGGTCGCTGGTGTACGAGACCCCGTCGCCGCTGGTCGAATTCGACGTGGCGTTTACGCTGAGTAACATTCCCCTCCCGTGACCGAGTCCCCGCCGATGCGCTGGCTTCAAATCGTCACTGCCTTCGCACTCGTGGGCTTGCTCCGCGCCGAGGAGCCGCCGTTGAAGGGCGGGTCGAACGCCGGCAAGGAACTCGTCGAAGTCCAGAAGCTGCTCGACGCGGGCAAGGCGGCCGAGGGGGCCGACAAGCTGCGGCGGCTGGTCGAGGAGTCCGGCGACGACCTTGTGACGCTCGACGGCAAGCACTTCCGGCCGTTGGCTCGCGTCGCCCAAAGCCTCGTGCTGAGCCTGCCGGCCAACGAACTGCGGGCCTGGCGCGACCGCATCGACCCGGTCGCGGCGAAGCTGCTCGAACGCGGCCGCGCCGACCGCGACCCCCGGCCGCTGCGGCAACTCGTCGAGCGCTCGCTGGCCAGCACGCACTCCGAGGACGCGCTGGTACTGCTGGCCGACCTCGCCTTCGAGCGTGGGGATTACGCCAGTACCGAGACGTACCTGCGGCGGCTGTTACCCACGGCGAACGCCACCGACGACCCCAGCGTGCCGAACGTCAAGACCCTGGCGGCGACGATCCGCGCCCGTCTGGCGCTCGCGCTGATCTTCGAGGGCCACCCCGCGGCGAAGGCCGAAGTCGCCGAGCTGCGGGCGAAGTTCCCGACGGCGACGGGCCGACTCGCCGGGCGCGACGGGGTTTACGCCGACACGCTGGAGAGCCTGTTGCGCGAGCCGCCTTCGACGACGGTGCCGGCCGCGCCGACGGGCGACTGGGGGACGTTGGGCGGCGACACGGCACGCAGCGGGCAGCCGGCGGCGAAGATGCCCAAGTATTGGCGGTCGCGGCCGACCTGGCGCGCCGACTTCCCCGGCGAGGACAGCCGCCTGCCGTCGCTGCCGCGTCTCGGCAGCACGCGCTCGGTGGCGCTGCACCCGGTGACCCTCGACGGCGTCGCCTATGTCGCCGACGGCTCGCGCGTCTTCGGCGTCGATTTGCAGACCGGGGAGCGGCGTTACTTTTACGACTCCGCCGTCAAGCGCGAGGCCGGCCCCGCCGAGAAGGACGCGCTGCCGGTGAAGGTGGACGCCGACTTCGTGCTGACGGCGGCGGAGGGGCACCTGTTCGCGCGGCTCGGGGCGACCGACATCGCCCCGCTGCCGCAGGCCGACGGCCACAGCGTCTCGGCGAGCTACCTTGTGTGCTTCGGCCCGCCGCGTGAGCCGCGCCGGCCGCCGCTGAGTGTGCTGGGGCGACTCGCGCCGCCGGTCCCGGCCGGGGCCGCGGCGGCGTGGGAGGCCGCGCCGGTCGTCGAGAACGGCCGTCTCTACGCGGCGTTCGTTAAGGACTCGCCCGCCGGGATGGTTACCGCCGTCGCCTGCTACGCGACCGGCGAAACGACCCCCGAACGGCCACTGTGGGTGACGACGGTCGCCGACGTGCGGCCGCTCGAGCGCGGCGAACCGCGGCACCGGGCGGAGCCGCTGACCCTCGCCGGCGGGCTGCTGACCTACTGCACGCACACCGGCACCGTCGTGGCCCTCGACGCCGCGACCGGCCGCACGGCGTGGGCGTTCCAGTATCCGCGGCTGACGAAGCCGTCGGCGGTGGCGCGCGACATCAACCCGCCGATCATGCACGCCGGCCGGGTGTTCGTCGCCCCGACCGACGCCGACCGCGTGTTGTGCCTCGACGCGGTGAGCGGCAAACTCCTGTGGAGCGTCGAGGGCTTGCAGATCGACCAGTTTCTGGGCGTCGCGGCGGGCAAGCTGGTCGCGGCGATTGCCGCGCCGCAGCGGGGGTTGCGCGGCTTCGACGTGACCACGGGGTCGGACGCCGAGGGCCAGGGCTGGAAGATCCACGACGACCCGCAACTCGCCTCGTGGGGCCGCGGGCTATTGACCGAAGACGCGATCTTGTGGCCGACGAAGTCGGGCGTCTTCTTCGTCCGCCCCGCCGACGGCCTGCCGCTCTCTCCACGCCTAACCGGGCCGCACGGCAACCTCGCCTTTGCCGACGGCGTCTTGCTCGTCGGCACGCCGACCGGCGTGATGGGCTACGTCAACGACCCGCCGCCACGCTCGCCGCCGCCGGCGCAGTTCGGCGCGGCCGCGCGGCACGACCGGGCCGAGGAAGCCCTGCGCGACGGCCACGCCGACGACGCCCGCCGGGCGTGGGGCGAACTGTTGACCGACGCCGCGGTGCCGCTCGACTGGCAGGCCCGCGCCGCCGCCCGGCTGGTGAGTCTGGAGACGATCACCGGGCCGGACGCGCGGACGAACTTCGACCGCCTCTACCCCGCCGCGAAGCCGCTCGCCGACGAGACCGTGCTGAACACGCGGGGGGTGCCGGCGCGGCTGGGCAACGTCGTCGCCGACCAGTTCAAGCTGGCCCCGCCGCTGAAAAAACCGGCCCCCGTGCCGCCGCCACGCCTCACCCCGCCGTTCGACGCCGCGAGCCTGCCGGCCCTAGACCATACCGCGAAACCCGCCGAGGTGCCGTGGCCGTCGGGCCGGTGTCAACCCGTTGTCACCGCCGACGGCGCGCCGTGGGTCTTCGCCACGGACGGTGAGCGCGTCCACGCGCTGGACGTGGCGGCTGGTCGCGTCGTGGCGACCATCCCCGTGGCCCACGCCGTGACGCACGCCGATGTTGCCGGCGAGGTCGCCTACCTCAGCGGGCCGGACGGCGTCAGCGCGGTGACGATGCCGGCCGGCAAGCTCGAATGGGCCACGCGCTTCCCCGACGCCGACCCGCTGCCCGGCCGTCGCGCCAGCGTCGCGCCGCAAGTCACCGGGGGCACGCGGCCGGGCCTCGGGCCGCTGCAAATCACCGGCACGCACCTCGTCGCGCTTTGGGGCGACACCCACCTCGTCGGCTTCGAGCGCGCCAGCGGTGAGGTCGATTGGGTGCGGCCGGCCGGCGTCTCGACCGCCTTGGCGACCCCGCCCGGCGACGGCCCGCGCTTCGCCCCGCACTTCGCCGCCGACGACTGGTCGGTCGTGGCGCAACTCAGCTCCGGCCGGCGCGTGATCGTCCGCACGGCGACCGGCGTGGTCCTGAACAGTTCACCCGCCGGGGCGACGCCGTGGGAGTCGCCGCCGGCGCGGCTCGCCGGCACGCGGCTGGCGGTCCCCGGCGACCTCGGCCGCGTGACGCTGCTCGAACTGCCGTCGAACGCGACGCCGGCCACCCCGGCGGCGCGGACCCTCGGCGACCTCTGGACCTGGGAGTCGGGAGGCGAGACGAGTCAGACCGGTCGGCCGACGCAGGTCGTGGCGACGCCGGGCGGGCTGCTCGCCGCGGTGAGCCGCAACCACGGCACCGAGTTGCAATTCCTCACGCCCGCCGGCCGCGGCTTGCGCAACCGGGGGGCGCTGCTGGCGACGGCCGCGCTCGACCTGTCCGCCGCGCGGCACGACGGCCGCACAACCTACGCCCCCGCCGACGGCCGACTTTACGCGCTCGCGCACCGCGACGGCAAGCCGGCGTGGCCGGCGGTCGATCTCGCCGGGCTGACCGGTTGGCCGCGCGACGCCGCCTGGCGCGTGGTCGCCGGCCGGCAGTCGATCCTGGCGTACCCCGCCCTCGCCCGGCCCGTGGAACCGCCGGTGCCGCTGGCCGGCCGCATCGTCGCAAGCTTCGCGCTCTGGCCAAGCGTGTCGCGGCTGCCGGGCGTCGCGGCGACGCTCACACAGGCGGCGCTGGAGTGCCGGCTGCCGCTGGTGTCGATCGACCCGGACAGCGGCCGCGTGCTGGGCGTGCGCGAACTCGCCGTCGGCGGGCCGGGCGTCGCCGTGACGGTGTCGCGCGATTCCGTGGCGGTGGCGACGGCCGGGCGCGTCTTCCTGCTAAAATCCCCGTGACGCCCCACCCGCCGGAGTTCGACGCGTGCCCACCCCGACCGAGTCCGCCGAGCCGATCTTCCTCGAAGACGACGACATCGCCCGCGCCGACGCCCTCCGCGCCGCCTGCCACCGCCTGCTCAGCGAGTGCGGCAAGGTCATCGTCGGCCAGGAAGAAGTCCTCGAACAACTCCTGCTCGCCGTACTGGCGAAGGGCCACTGCCTGCTCGTCGGCGTGCCGGGCCTCGCCAAGACACTGATGATCCGCACCCTCGCCGACGGCATGGCGCTGAGCTTCAACCGCGTGCAATTCACGCCCGACCTGATGCCGACCGACATCACCGGCACCGAACTGCTCTACGACGACAAGACGACCGGGGCGCGCGAGTTCCGCTTCGTGCAGGGGCCGATTTTCTCGAACATCGTCTTGGCCGACGAGATCAACCGCACGCCGCCCAAGACCCAGGCGGCGCTCCTGGAAGCGATGCAGGAGCGGCAAGTGACCGTCGCCGGGAAGCGGCACCGGCTGCCCGACCCGTTCTTCGTGCTCGCCACGCAGAACCCCATCGAGCAAGAGGGCACGTACCCGCTCCCCGAGGCCCAGCAAGACCGCTTCATGTTCAACATCCAGGTCAACTACCCGACCGAGGCCGACGAGTTCCGCATCATCGAGGCGACCACCCGCGGCAGCAAAGTGAAGGTCGAGCCGGTCATCACGGCCGAGGAAATCCTGGCGATGCAAGACCTCGTGTTGAAGGTCGAGGCGGCCGGGCACGTCGTGAAGTACGCCGGCAAGTTGACGCGGCTGTCGCGGCCGGGGGAGGCCGGCGTGCCGGTGCCGGACTTCGTCAAGAAGTACGTCAGCTTCGGGGCCGGCCCGCGGGCGGGGCAGAACCTCATCCTCGCCGCCAAGGCCCGCGCGATACTGCAGGGCCGCACCTACGTGGCGATCGAGGACATCAAGGCCGTGGCGAAGCCGGTGTTGCGGCACCGGCTGATGCTGAACTACCACGCCGAGGCCGACCGCGTCACCCCCGACGACATCGTGACGCGCCTACTGCCGCTCGTGCCGCGCGAACAATAGGGTTGTAGCGGATTAGCTGTTTATCCGCCCCCGCATATCTTATGGTGCGGAGGTCCGCCCGATGCTCAGTTACGAAGACCTGTGCCGCCAC
>JANXTD010000520.1 GCA_025352585.1 Fimbriiglobus sp. | reverse complement strand
AAAGTTGATGGGCGGGGGCCGAGCGATCAGCAGCACAAACATTACCTCCGCCCGCTTCGACCCTCGCTCCCGCGTCGGGCTAACCGGAGTCGCCTGCGGCGGAGCCGAAACCCAAAACCTCCGGGCGCTTACGCTTCCGGCTCGCCGCGGTCCCCCTCGCGGACGCGGCCCAGCGCGTCGGCTTGCCAGTAGTGGCCGGCGTTCACGTCCAGGCACGTCAGGAAGCCGCCGGCGTAGGCGTGCGTGTCGATGCACACCGTCACCCCGTAGTCGAGGATGTCGCCCGACTTCTGCGACGTGTGGCCGACGATCACCGTCTTGCCGGATTTGTGGTGGATCGGGCCGCGCAGGAAGTCCCAGAAGATCGCGGTCTCCGACTGCTGCGCCATCGGCATGGCCGGATCGACGCCGGCGTGGGCGAAAATGTGCGTCTCGGTCTCGAGCCAATCGACGCAGCCCTTTTCGAGGAACTGCCAGTGCGACCACGGCACGTCCTCGAAGCGGCCCGACTTGCCCAGCGTCGGGGCGTAACTCGCCAGGCACTGCACGCCGCCGACGCTCAGCCACATCTTGCGCATGCCCACGTCCGTGCGGGCCTGCATCATCATCAGCTCGTGGTTGCCGCGCAGGCAGACGACCCGGTGCGTCGCCTTCAGGGCAATCAGTCGGTCGATCACGCCCTTGCTGTCGGGGCCGCGATCGACGTAGTCGCCCAGGAAGATCAGCCAGTCGTCGGGGGTCGGGGCGACCGCGGCGAGCAGGGCGTCGAGGTTGACGATCGCGCCGTGGATGTCGCCGAAGGCGAGAGTGCGCATCGTCACTTTCCCTTCGCGAGTTCGAGGACTTCCCAGAGCGACGGGTCGTCCGCGAACGGGAAGTCCGAAGTCACCCCGAGGTACTGGTCGCCGAGTTCGGTGTCGCGGGCGTGGTAGTAGACGCCCAGCCGCGGGTGCTCGACCGGGTCGAAGCCGAACAGCACCGCCGCCGGCAGGAACGCTTCGAGCCGGTAGCCGCCCTTCGTCGTGTGAGTCATGAAAGCGATGTCCGAGGGGCTGCACAAGGGCGCGTCTTGCTGGGCGCGGTTGACCTTCGTCTGCCGCACCGCCGCGTCGAGCCTGTCGGGGCCGCCGCCGACCGCGAGCACATGGAACTGGTGGCAGGTCCGGCTCGCCCGGTGGCCGGCGCGGGCGTCGCGCGTGTCGAGCCACAGGGTCAGGCCGTCGGCGTTGCCCGGCTTGTCGGCGTCGCCGATCAGCGGTTGCGACTTGCCGGCGACGGTGACTTGTAGCCCGAGGCCGAAGTCGTTCCAGGCGAGCCGCACGTCGGCGAAGTTCGCGCGGCCGTCGAGCGCGGCGTGGTTGTGGAGCCGCGCCGACTCGGGCAGGTCGAGCAGCCGCTCCGCCGCCTCGCTGTCGGCCGGCATCGCCTTGACGTACGGGCACGGGTGGCTCAGGCGTACCAGAAAGCGGTTGGGCACGAGCGGCGGCATCAGTAGTCCTGCCGTTCGCAGCGGGCCAGCGCGTCCTTGAACGCGACGACCGTGGGGAAGCGCTCCGCCCGGTCGCGCTCGATGCACTTCATCAGCACCCGCACGATGTCCGCGTCGAGCTTGGGGTTCATCACCTCGGCCTTGCGCGGCAGGGTGTTCAGCTTGCGGCTCAAACTCACCTCCGACGATGGCGACGGCTCCCACGGCATCGCCCCGGTGAACATCTCGTAGGCCGTCACCCCGAGGGCGAACACGTCCACGCGCTGGTCGGTCGTCATCCGCTTGATGATCTCGGGGGCCAGGAAATCGACGGTGCCGGTGCGGTTACCGGGCACGCAGAAGGCCGGCGTGAAGGGGATCGTGAGGCCGAAGTCGATCAGCTTGACGACGCCCTCCTTATCGACCATCACGTTGCGCGGGCAGAGGTCGCGGTGCAAGTACGGCACGGCGTGTAGGTACATCAGCGCCTCGCACAGCTGGTTGACGTACTTGACGCGGTTGCCGTCGAGTTGCGGCGACTTGGTCTCGATGAGGTAGTTCAGGCCGAGGCCGTCGATCCACTCCATGACCAGGTACGGCTCGCCCGCGGTGGTCCGGCCGTGCTCGTAAGTCTTGAGGCAGTTGACGTGCTTCAACGCGACGCAGACTTCGCCCTCGCTGGGCTTCTTGAGGCCCATGACCTTGAAGCGGTCCTCGAACTTCTTCGTCTTGTCCTTGTCCATGAGCTTCAGGCAGACCGTGCGGCCGAGTTCGCGGTCGTAGGCCTTGAAGACCTTCGACATGCTGCCCTGGCCGGTGCGGCCCTGCAAGTCCCAGCGCTTGGCCGCATCGACCGTCTTGCCCTTGCCGCCGCCGCCGAAGAGTTTGCTCAAGAAGCTCACGGTCGGCCCTCGGGTCACGTTGCGGTCGAGTCGCGGGGTCACTGGATCTGGCAGAAGTCGATGAGCCGGGCGACGACGGTGCGCAGGTCGGCGCGCGGCACGATGCGGTCAACGAAGCCGTGCTTCAGCAGGAACTCGCTCGTCTGGAACCCCTCGGGCAGTTCGAGGCGGATCGTGTTCTTGATCGTCCGCGCCCCCGCGAAGCCGATCATCGCCTTCGGCTCCGCAAGGGTAATGTCGCCCTGAAACGCCCAGCTCGCCGCGACCCCGCCCATCGTCGGGTTCGTCAGCACCGCGATGTACAGCCCACCAGCACTGGCGTAGCGGGCGAGTGCCGCGGAGACTTTCGCCATCTGCATCAGCGACAGGATGCCTTCTTGCATCCGCGCCCCGCCGCCGGAGCCGCTCACGAAGATCAGCGGCAGCTTCAACTCGGTGGCGCGCTCGGCGGCGCGGGTCAGCTTCTCGCCGACGACCGACCCCATCGACCCGGCCATGAACGCGAAGTCGGTCACGCCCAGCACCACGCCGCGGCCGCGGATGTAGCCCCGGCCGGTGACGGCGGCGTCGGGCATGCCGGTCTTGGCCTGCTCCTCGACGATCCGCTTCGCATAAGGGATGCGATCGACGAATTCGAGCGGGTCGAGCGGCCGCAGGTCGGCGTCCCACTCCTCGAACGAGTCGGCGTCGAGCAGTTGGGTGAGGCGGTCGCGGGCGGAGTTGGTGAAGTGGTGGTCGCTCTCGGGGCAGCAGTTGAGGCGCGTGGCCACGTCCTTGCGGAAGACGGTGGCCTTGCAGGCGGGGCACTTGACCCACAGCCCCTCGGGGATGCCGCGCGCCTTGGGACGGTCAGTCATGGTCAAGCCGGACACGCGATCCGCCCCCGCACGAGTCAACGCCACGACGACAAGTCTATCGCGCCGGGGG
>JANXTD010000514.1 GCA_025352585.1 Fimbriiglobus sp. | reverse complement strand
GATTTCTCAGCAGCCCGACCCCTTTGCGGTGGCGAAGTCCGGGGATCGCGTCTTCGTTCGGTCGGATTCGCGGGGCGTCACCGCCTGGTCGCTCACCACCGGCCAACTCCTCGAAGACGAGCCGATCCCCGACGGCCTCACATTCGTCACCCGCGCCGACCTGCCGGACGGCAAGCGGGTCGTCTTCATCGAGGGCGGGAAGATCGTCGTGCGGGACAAGGCGAAGTACGCGGCGTTCCAGGCGGAGATGGCCCGGCGGCTCGCGGAGTACGCCAAGCCGAAGCCGGCGTGGCACGCCCGGTCGTTCGACGAGGCGGCCTCGGCCCAGGACTGGTTCGCGGCCCGCTTCCACCTCCGCTACCTGCGCAAAATCAAGGGCGACGACGACCTCGGCGTCCGCTGGCGCGCCGCCCGACTCCCGGCGTGAGCAGCCCTTGAGACTGCCGACACGCGACCGTGCCGAGCAGCGAATGCCGTCAGTCCGGCGTCACGACGGTGTCGCGGAGCTTGCCGTCGCGCAGGTAGTACGCCTTGAGCGGGTGGAACGTCGCCAGGTCCTTGTGGTTCAGCACGAACAGCACGTTGTCGAGTGAGAGCGACTCCCACTGGTGCAGGCCCAACAGGATGTCGCCCTTCGCCAGGCCGGCCCGCGCCCCGCTGCTGCCGGGGGCGACCTCGTCGAGGTACAGGCCGCCGCGTAGCTCCTTGTTGACGCGCGCCACCACGTCCGGGCCGACGGCGACCGTGCGCAGGCCGAGCCGTCGCTGCACGCCGTCGCCGGTCACCGGGGCGAAGGCGGTGACCGTCACGCCGGGGGTGCCGAGGGTCAGCTTTAACTCGGCGGTCTCGCCAGGGGTGTCGCCGCGGCGCACCCGGACGGCGATGGCGGCGTTCACCGGGCGGTCGATCAGGCCGCGCTCGAAGTCGATGGTCGTGGCGACGGGCAGTTCGCCGACCGCCTCGACGATGTCGCCAGACTTGAAGCCGGCGTCGAAGGCCGGGGTGCCCGGCTCGACGCGGGCGACGCGGACCCAGCGGCGCAAGCTGGCGTCCTCGCCGGGGCGCTCGCACAGGTCGGCGAGGGCCAGGCCGTGCCGCAGGCCGAGGCGGCGCTTGAGGCTCAGCATCTCGGCGGCCTTGGCGATCATCGTGTCCACGGGGATGGCGAAGGCGATGTTCTGCGCCCCGGCCCGGATCGCCACGTTGACGCCGACGACCTCGCCGAGCTTGTTGAACAGCGGCCCGCCGGAGTTGCCGGGGTTGATCGGCGTCTGCGTCTGGATCAGCGACTTGTACGACACTTCCTTGTTCAAGGTCACGTCGCGCTTCAAGGCCGAGACGTTGCCCAGCGTGACGGTCCCCTCGTAGCCGTAGGCGTTGCCGATGGCGATCACGCGCTCGGCGAGCATCAGGTCACTCGCGGTACCCAGCGGCGACACCGGCAGCGGCCGCGGCGGCTCGATCTTGATGACCGCCAAGTCGGACTCCTTATCGACGGCGATCACCCGCGCCGGGCAACTCGTGCCGTCCACCAGCCGGCAGCGCAGCGACTGCACGTCATCCACGACGTGGTAGTTGGTGACGATGTACCCGCGTGGGTCGAGGACGATGCCAGTGCCCATGCCGTTGACACGCTGCGGCTGCATGGTGCCGGGGCGGAATGGGTCCTCGGCCGTGCTGCTCATGCGCTCGCTGTGGATGTTGACGACCGACGCCTTGACGCGATCGACGACGGCGACGAGTTCGTCCCGGCGCTGTGACGCCTTCTCCTGGGCGAACGCGGGCAACGGGGCGGCGAGCGCACCGAGCACGAGGAGGGCGCGGGCCTGGCGGCGGAGCAGCGTGGCGAGATGCATGGAGACCCCAGAGTAACGGGCCGCGTTCTTGGCCCGCGGCCGTCCGAGTGGTTCGATGCGTCTCTCTTCGGACTCGGCGCAAACCGCGCTGGACGCCCGAGTCACGCCGCCGGGCCGGTCGGGGCGAATAGCGGGGCAGTCGTGCCGGGCAGTCGCGTTCGTCCCGTGAGGCCGGCTTCGCGGGGCGTAGCGGTCGCGCCGGTTGACCGGGTGCGCCGGGGCGCATACGTTAGCTGGCAACCTCAAAACTCGGAGCCGACCTCATGGCGAAGACGCCGCGGATGGCGCAACTCGAGGCGATGCTCGCCGACGACCCGGCCGACGCCTTCCTGCGCTACGGGCTGGCGATGGAGCACATGGGCCTCGGCGACGACGCCACTGCGGTCTCCGTGCTGCGCGAGTTGATCGCCGCCAACCCCGAGCCGCCGTACGTCCCGGCGTACTTGCAGGCCGGGCAGGCCCTGATGCGCCTCGACCGCGAGGCCGACGCCGCGGCGATGTTACGCGCCGGCATCGCCGCGGCGACGAGGACCGGTAACGACCACGCCCGCGGCGAGATGGAAGGCTTCCTCGCCACTTTGGAGTAAAGTCGATGCGCCCGCTCGCCCTCGCCGTCCTGCTGCTGGCCGCCGGCCCGCTCGCCGCCCAAACCCTCGACGCCGCCCGCATCGACGCGGCGGTCGCGGCCGCCATCGCCAAGAAGGGCTGCCCCGGTGCCGTCGTCGCCGCGGTCCGCGGCGACGAAGTCGTCTTCCGCAAGGCGTACGGCCAGCGTGCCGTGTCGCCGGCCGCCGAGCCGATGACCGCCGACACCATCTTCGACTTGGCGTCGCTGACGAAGCCGATCGCGACGGCGACTTGCGTGATGATGCTCGTCGAGCGCGGCAAGTTGAGCGTTACTGACCCGGTGGCGAAGCACTGGCCGGCGTTCGCCGCCAACGGCAAGGCCGACGTGACCGTCGAGCAGTGCCTACTGCACACCAGCGGCCTGATCGCCGACAACGCCGTCGCCGACTACGCCGACGGCCCCGCGGCGGCCTGGGCCGCGATCGCGAACCTCAAACTCGAAGCCCCGCCGGGCACGCGCTTCAAGTACAGCGACGTGGGGTTCCTCGTCCTGGGCCACCTCGTCGAACTCCTCGGCAAGCAGCCGCTGAAGGACTTCGCGCAAGCCAACGTCTTCGGCCCGCTCAAGATGG
>JANXTD010000505.1 GCA_025352585.1 Fimbriiglobus sp. | reverse complement strand
GATTTCTCCGCTCCTCTGCTCCTCCGCGGTGAAGTCTGTTTTCCCATAGACTTCCCGCATGGTCCCCGCCGACTTCGTCGCTAACGCCCGCCGCGCCCTGCTCGACGCCCGCACCGACGCCGGGCACTGGGTCGGCGAACTCTCCGCCAGCGCCCTCTCGACCGCGACGGCCCTTTTCACATTATGGCGGCACCAACTCGCCACCGGCACGCAGCACTGCGGCCGCATCGACGCCGGGCTGGCGTGGCTCGCGGCGACGCAGAACCCCGACGGCGGCTTCGGCGACACCGTCAAGAGCGTCAGTAACGTCAGCACCACGGCCCTGTGCTGGGCCGCGTTCGCCGCCGACGAGTCGGGCCGGCACGCCGCCGTCGAGGCGCGGGCGGGAGAGTGGCTGACGCGGCACGCCGGGAGTCTCGACGCGGGGCCGTTGAGCGCGGCGATCGTCAAAATCTACGGCAAGGACCGCACGTTCTCGGTGCCGATCCTGACGATGCTCGCCGTCGCCGGCAAGCTCGGCCCCGACGGCTGGCGGCTCGTCCCGCAACTGCCGTTTGAACTCGCTGCGTGCCCCTTCTGGGTGTTCCAGTGGCTGCGGCTGCCGGTCGTAAGTTACGCGCTGCCGGCTCTCATCGCCATCGGCCAAGTGCGGCACCACCGCCGGCCGACGCGGTTCCTGCCGTGGCGCTGGCTGCGCAACGCCGTCGCCGCGAAGACGCTGCGCAAGTTGCGCGAGATTCAGCCGACGACGGGCGGCTACCTCGAAGCGACGCCGCTGACTAGCTTCGTCGGCATGGCCCTGATCGACGCCGGTCTGGCGACGCACGAAGTCGTGACCGAGGGCGTGCGGTTCCTCGAAGCGAGTCAGCGGCCCGACGGCAGTTGGCCGATCGACACCAACCTCTCGACGTGGGCGACGACGCTGAGTGTCAACGCCCTGCCACCGGACGCGCTGACCCCTGCGGAGCGGGCGACGTTGCGCGACTGGCTGCTCGCGCAGCAGTACCGCGTGAGGCACCCGTACACGCAGGCCGCGCCCGGCGGCTGGGCCTGGACGCCGCTGCCCGGTGGCGTGCCCGACGCCGACGACACCGCCAGCGCGCTGCTGGCGCTGCACCGCCTCGGCGAATTCGACGAGCGCGTGAGCGAGACCGCGACGCTTGGGTGTCAGTGGCTTTTCGACTTGCAGAACCGCGACGGCGGCATCCCGACGTTTTGCCGCGGCTGGACCGGCCTACCGTTCGACCGCAGTAGCAACGACCTCACCGCGCACGCGATCCTGGCTTGGGAGATTTGGCGGCCCCACCTCCGGCCCCGGATGCAATTGGGAATCGACTATGCCTCGACCGTCGCCGGCGACCTGTACTTATGCAAAACTCAGCGAACCGACGGGTCGTGGGCACCGCTGTGGTTCGGCAACCAGCACTCGCCGGACCCCACCGACATCCACAACCTCACCTACGGCACCAGCCGCGTCCTGCGACTGCGCACTGTCTACGGGCGGGGCGAGTGGCCGAGCTTTGACGTGGCGCTCGACCGGGCGCAGGCGTGGCTGGAGGCGAACCAGAACCCCGACGGCGGTTGGGGCGGGCGACTCGGCACGCCGTCGACGATCGAGGAGACGGCGCTGGCGTGCGAGGCGTGGCCGAACGAACGCGGGATGGCGTGGCTGGTCGCGGCGACGCAGAACGGCACGCACTTCCCGCCGTCGCCGATCGGCTTCTACTTCGCCAACCTGTGGTACTTCGAGGCGCTGTACCCGATGATCTACGTTAACGCCGCCATCACGGCCGCGAGCACCTCGGCGTCGTCGGGGTAGTCGGTCGGCAGCAGCACGCGCAGCGGGATCGGCACCTCGTCGAGGCGGTACGCCGTGCCGGGGCGGTGGATGCCGTACACGGCCGTCGCGAACTGCACCGTCGGCGTGAAACTCGCCGCGCGGCCGGGGGAGTCGAGCAAGATCGTCGGCAGGCTTTTCAGCGTCGCCGTGGCGGAGGCATCGAAGCCGGTGACCGTCTCGCTGCCGACCACCAGACACGCATCGACCTCGCGGCGGGCCAGCATTTCGGGGCCGGTGAACTCGCCGGGGTTGTAGCGCGGGTAGCCGCGGGCGAAGTTGACGCCGAACGGGTAGCCGGTCTGCCACGTCAGCACCGAGTCGGCCCCCGCCACGTCGCCGTAGCGCCGCATCCGCCGGGCGTAGAACCGCGTGTGGTCGTTCAGGTCGGTAACGAGTTGCAGTAGCCCCTCGACGTTGCGGTGCCCGAGCCGGCCGCGCGTCAGGCTCGTGCCGAAGAAGGCGATGCCGAACTTCGCCGCCTTCATCACGTCGGCGAGTTCGCGCAACTCCGGCGGGGCGTCTACCGGCAAGCCACGCACGAGCAGTCGCAGGCGGTGCAGGGCGTCGGCGTCGGTGCCCTCGGGGACGTGCCAGTAGCGGTCGGCGAGCCTGGCCGTGTCGGTGAGCTGGCTATCGACGACGTGGATTTGCCGCGGACGGCCGTGGACCAAGCCCGGCGGGGCGTAGCGCTCAATGTGCCGCGGGTGGGTGTTGACGGGGTCGCTGCCCCAGAAAAGTACGAGGTCGGCGCGCTGCTTCACCTCGCCCAGCGTACACGTCGATTCGCCGACTTGTTGCAGCGCGACGATCGACGGGGCGTGGCCGGTGCTGGCGGTCGTGTCGATGGTCGCGCCGAGCCGGTCGGCGAGCGCCGTGGCCATCCGTTGGCCCTCGGTCGTGCTGCGCGACAGGCCGTAGATCAGCGGCGACTTGGCGGCTCGCAGAATCTCGGCGGCACGCCCGACGGCGATGGCGAATGGCACCGGCACCCCATCCACCAGGCACGGGGCGGGCCGGGCGTCCTGCTCGGCGAACCACGGTACGGCGAGCCGGCAGGCGTTCTCCGCGCGCACCACCCGGCCGCCGGCGACCGTCACGCGCAGGTCGTCGCAGACGCAGCCGCACACCGTACAGGCCACGTCGTCGTAAGTCCGCTCGTCGTCCATAGTCTTGAGGGTAGCAACTCGGGGCGACCTGAGGGGCCGGGCCGCTATAATCCCCGGTATGCTGTCACACCGCGGGGCCTTGCGCTGGCTATGAAGATCGTGAATTACCCCCACCCCGCGCTGCGCGTCAAAGCCAGGCCGGTCGCCACCATCGACAAGGACGTGACGCTCGCCGCCGGGCGGATGCTCGAACTCATGTACCGCCACGAGGGCCTCGGACTCGCGGCGCAACAGGTCGGCCTCGACTACCAGATGATCGTCATCAACTTCGCCGGCGACGCCCTGCAAAAGGAGTACGAGGTCGTCGCCATCAACCCGGTGATCCTTGAGAGCAAGGGGGCGTCGAAGGACCGCGAGGGCTGCCTGAGCTTCCCGAGCCTGTACCAGGACATCCGCCGGGCCAAGACCGTGCGCGTGCAGGCGTACGGACTCGACGGCCAGCCGTTCGAGATGACCTGCGCCGACCTGCCGGCTAGGGTGTGGCAGCACGAAATCGACCACTTGCAAGGCACACTCTTCATCGACAAGATGGGGCCGCTCGCCCGCATGGGCAGCAAGAAGTACCTCGAAGGCTTCGTCCTCGACTTCGAGGACGCGGTCAAGAAGGGCACGATCCCGCCGGGCACGGAGATGAAACTGTAGCCATGCGAATCGTCATGATGGGCACCGGAACGTTCGCCGAGCCGACTTTCCAGGCCTTGTTACGAGCCGGCGAAAACGTCGTCGGCTTCGTCACGCAGCCGGAGCGCGACGCCGGCCGCGTGCGCGGCTCGACGCGGCAGACCGGCGTCGGCATGGCGAACCTCGCCGCGGCCCACGGCGTCCCCGTGATCCAGCCGGAGAGCATTAACACGCCCGAGGGTGTTGCGGCACTCAATAGGTTCGCCCCAGACCTGCTCGTCGTCGCCGCGTATGGGCAAATCCTCAAGCCCGACGTGATTGCAACGCCCACGATGGGGGCGATCAACGTCCACGCCTCGCTGTTGCCGAAGTACCGCGGGGCGTCGCCGATCGCGCACGCCATCCTCAACGGCGAAACCGTCACCGGGGTGACGATCATCCGCATCACGCTGGGCCTCGACGCCGGCGACATGCTGGCCCGCGTCGAAGTC
>JANXTD010000473.1 GCA_025352585.1 Fimbriiglobus sp. | reverse complement strand
GTCGCGGAGGGTCGTTTCGAGCGTGAACGTCTCGCCGGTCGTGCCCTTCTCGGCGATTTCGAGCACCTTCCGCTCGGCCATGCCGATGAGTTCGTCGGCGCTCGTGACCCCGTCGTAGGCGTCGCGCAGTAGTTCCGTACTCGTGTGGATCAGGTTGCGGATCAGCGCCTTCTCGCGGACGATGCGGGCGTAGTACTCGGCGTTGGCGGCGGTCGGGGCGGCGTCCCAGAGTTCGCCGATGTACGACGCCCCGCCGATGTCCTCGATCTGCTTCTTGGCCTTGAGGCACTCGAACAGGATCACCGGATCGACCGGCTTGCCGTCGTTGTACAGCTCCAAAATCGCGGTGAAAATCTTCTGGTGGGCGTCGAAGTAGAAGTTGTCCGGCCGGATGATTTGCAGCAAGTCCGACAGCACCTGGTTGTCGCGCAAGACGCTACCGATGACGCTCTTCTCGGCGTCGCGGCTCTGCGGCGGCATCCGCTCGGGGTTGGTGGACTCGAACGACATGATCGCGGCCTCGGTGAGAAGTCTGACGTGCTACCACGATTTCCCCCCGCGCTGCAATGTCAGCAGTCGCGGCCCCCCCGGTCCTTGGCGGAAGGGGCTACCGAGGTCCGGGCGGCTCTGTTAGGATAACTCGCACATCTCCCCCCTTGGCAGGACCGCGCATGGCCCGCTCGCTCACGTCGCCCGACCAGATGCTCCGCACGGCCCGCACGGTCTGGGGCGTCCTCGGCAAGTTGCCGCCGCCGCTGCGCTACGGCCTGATGGCCGTGGTCGTCGTCGTCGGCCTGGTGGTGCTGGTCGTCAGCCGCCCGCCGGGCTTCGGGGGGCCGGAGGCGGGGCCGGAGCCGACGCCGGAGACCGTCGCCGCGACGGGGCTGAACCCGGACGGCACCGGCAGCTTCTTCTTCGCCTTCTGGAACGTCGAGAACCTCTTCGACGACAAGGACGACAAGCGCCGCAGCGTCGACGAGGAGTTCGACAACCCCTTCGCCGACAACGACAAGATGCGCCAGGAGAAGCTCGACCACCTCGCCAACATTCTCCTTGCGATGAACGGCGGCCAAGGCCCCGACCTGATTGCCTGCTGCGAGGTCGAGAGCATCCGCGCCGCCGACCTGCTGAAGGGGACGCTGAACAAGAACCTCGACGACGCCAAGGCCGACCCCAAGCTGAAGTACACGCAGGTGGTGATGAAGAACCTCGACGCCGGCCGGCACATCGCCCCGTGCCTGATCACGCGGCTCAACGTGTCGCCCAACTACACCCGCCTGCACGGCGGCAACCTGCGCATCCTCGAAGGCCGGCTCTTCGTGAACGGCCACGAGTTGATCGTGATCGCCTCGCACTGGACCTCGCAGTTGCGGCAGCGGGACGGCAGCGACGGCGACTCGGGCCGCGAGAAGTACGCCGACACCATTTACAACCTGATCGAGCGCACCACCCAGAAGAACCCGAAGGCCGACTTCCTCCTGTGCGGCGACTTCAACGACACCCCCGACTCGGAGCCGGTGTTGAAGGGCCTGCACGCGACGGGCGACCGCGCCAAGGTGAAGATCGCCGGCGACGCCCCGCAAATCCTCGACCTGATGGCGGGCAAGAACCCGGCCAACTTCGGCACGATCTGGTACGGCGGCAAGCCGCTGATCTACGACCACATTTGCGTGTCGCCGGGGATGCTCGACGGCGAGGGCTGGTCGATCGACCCGGACAGCGTGCAGACGTACACGAAAGGCCTGATGCGCGGCACGCGGCGGGAGCCGTGGCGCTTCGGCAGCCCGAACTCGTCGCCGGTCGGCGGCCGAGGCTACAGCGACCACTTCCCCGTGACCGCGACGCTCAAGCTGGCGGCGAAGAAGTGATACTCTAGTGGGGAGCCTTTGACGGCCACTCCGATCGGAGTTAGAGTGCTGACATGGATTACGGCGGACTCATCACAACCGAGGCGGGCAAGCGGAGCGGCCAGCCGTGCATCCGTGGCATGAGGATCGCCGTGCGCGACGTGCTGGAATACCTGGCCGGCGGGATGACGTTCGACGAGGTCCTAGCCGACTTCCCCGAACTGACGCCCGAGGACATTCGGGCTTGCCTGGCGTTCGCCGCCGACCGCGTGTGGCGGCAGTCGGCGTGACCCTGCTGTTCGACCAAAACCTTTCCCGGCGGCTGCCGCGACTCCTGGCGGCCGAGTACCCCCGAAGTGAGCAGGTCGTCGGGGCGGGCTTGACTGGGGCCGACGACCAAGCGGTCTGGGACCACGCCGCAGCGCGGGGCCTGGCGGTGGTTTCAAAAGACGCCGACTTCCGGGACATGTCGATCCTCCACGGACCCCCGCCGCAAGTCGTCTGGCTCCGCGTCCGAAACTCGCCAACCGCCGCCGTGGTCGCGTTACTGCGTGACCGGGCTGCGGATGTGGCAGCGTTCCTGGCGGACCCGACGCTCGGAGTGTTAGAGTTGCCTTAGCGTCCGCGGCGTCAGAGCGACGATCGGCCGGGCCGATTCTGCGCGATCACGGTGCTCAGAGCAGTTGCCGGCGACGGGCAGCATCTTGTTCGGTTTACAACAGTTGCAGCTTGGCATTGATCAGTGCAACAGAATACTATCGCAGCAGAATAGTATCGCAGCCAGGCTAACCAATAGGTGCAGCCGCAGACCCAGGTCGGAGACTGGCAGAGTTCACGGCGGAGTTGGCGAAGCGGGGGACAGCCTGATTGGAAATCGCGGATTCGGATAGCGGGTCGAATTTAGCGAGGGTTCCTTGATGCCTTTCGACCAACGATATCGCGAGATCAACTCTCGATGTTTGGAGGCGATCCAGTACGCCGAGGACACGGCTGACGAGCTGCGGGCGTGGTCCCGCGAGCGGCCGAAGCCCCAGGCGGCCCTCGACCCGGACCGACTCTGGCGACTCCGGGCGTCGCGGGCCGCCTCGATCGCCGGCCTCGCGGACCCCGACCCCAAGGTCCGCCTCGCCGCCCTGAGCCTGTTCGGACCGGAAAGGTTCGCGTCGCAGTTCATGGTCGAACACTACCCGGACGTGGCCTGGGTGTACGGGATGGATGCCGCCCCGGCAGTCCTGGCGCTCGCGCTCACCGACCCCGTCGTCGAAGTCCAGCACCGGGCTGTCAGCGCGATCGATTGCTTTTACCCCAACGGCTCCCTGCCGGACGACGCGGCGCAGGCGCTGGGGCTGGTCGCCCTCCGCACCGACGATGTCTTGCTCCGCCACGGCATCTACCGCTTGCTGGTCTGCCGACAGCAGGTCTTGAATCGAGGAGACATCTGGAGCGTCCACTTGAACCCGATCTCGTTCAAGTACATGACGCTGCCGCTACTCTTCGACCCCGGCCAGATCCGCGAAATCGTCGGCCTCGATGCGAACGACGCGCCGATCCCCGCCACGCCTCCAACTCCGCCGGTCACGCGGCCGTGGTGGCACCGGCTGCGAATCGGCCGGCGGGCGAAATGATTTTAAAGCCTACAGCGACGCCCGGCGGCCAGGCTTCGTCTGCGCGATGACGCTCGGCTCGGCGCAGCCGCCGGCGGTTGGGAGCATCTTGTTCGGGCTGCAACGGTTCGTCGGGTTGAACGCGCCCCGTAAGCGTACGAAGTACGACAGGTCGGCGGGCGTGAACAGCTTC
>JANXTD010000460.1 GCA_025352585.1 Fimbriiglobus sp. | reverse complement strand
GTCGCGGAGAAGACCAAATTCAAGGATTGGTCTTCTCCGCGACTCTGCGTCTCCGCGGCTAAATATGTTTTTGTCTGGACAAGCGAGAGCCAGAACTCCAGTCGCTCACGCTCTTGGCTCGCCCAAAGTGCGGCTCACCCGAAGAGCAGCAGGACGTTCCACGGCGGGGTGCGCTCGAACTCGCAGCCGAGTTCGTAGTGCGGGCCGGCGTCGCGGCAACTGCGCACCAGGATCGTCACCCACGGCACCGTGTCCGGGGCGTTGCCGGCCCGCACTTGCAGCACCGTCCCCGCCGGGATCGCGGCGTTGACTGCCACGCGCAGGCCGCCGGTCGAGCGGTCGAGGACGTAGCCGTCGTCCTGGCCGCTGCGGAGCGTCGGCGACGTGAGCACGATCTGCACCGGCACGCCGTCGCGGCGGACCGAGGCCCGGCGGTTGGCGAACGACTCCTCGTGCTCGTCCCAGTCGCCGGAGGGTCGCCCGGCCGGGGCGGCCAGGCTGGCCCTCGGCCCGCGCCGCCGCCGCAGGACGAGCCACAGGGTGCCGAGGCTGACGGCGGAGCCGACGGCGAACGGGGCGAAGTACAACAGTAAGTGCTGGCTCATGGCGGCGCTCGGGCGACTCGGCGACACCCCCGGCGGCGGGGCGGGACGTTCCGAACCTTAGAACACAACCCGCGCCCCGCCCGGCGACCTCGACGGTTTCGCCGGAAACCTCCGCAGACTCACTCACAGCCCGACGATCGGCACCGGCAACAAGAAGGCGTGCTGTTCGTAGAAGCTCGCCACGCCGTTCCAACTCGTGAACGGCGTCAGCAGCAGCCCCAGCGCGTACACCGCCGCGACCGGCGGGAAGAGCAGCCGGGCGCTCCAGCGGAACAGCCCGTGCCGCGGCCGGCCGGCACGCTCCCGCCGGGACTTCGCCCGGCCCAGCGCGAAGCCGGCGAGCAACCGCGCGGGGGCCAGGAAGGCGACGAAGACCAGCCCCGGCAGCCAGGCCGCCTCACGCGGCACCACCTCGACCTTGAACAGGTATAGCGGCAACGCGAACGCCAACGTCGCCAGGAACGCGACGAAGAACGCCCACGGCGCGTAGCGGAAGTCGTCGCGCACACCGGCCAGCTCGAAGCCCGAGCGCAGCTTGCCCGACTGGCCGACGCGGGCTTGCAGGAACGGCAGGTACATCACGACCAGCGACAGTTGCGCCAGGCCGACGAACGCGAACAGCGGGGCGGCCTCGAACGGCTGCATCCCGACGGCCAGGAACGTCGCCGGCAGCGCCAGCCAGGCGAAGCCGACGGCGAAGCCCTTGAGGCCCAACAACGCCAGGTACGGCAGCCGCAAGCCGACGACGAAGTCGTAGGCCGCGTCGCGGGTCGTCGCGTAGCAGCGGCCGCGGGCGATTCGCAGGGCCAGCGTGACGACGTTGAACGGCCAGGCGAAACGCCACACCTGCCCGCCGGCCAGCGTGGCGAGGGTCAGGTGCAGGCCGATCGCCAGGGCGAGTAGGGTCGTGCCGACGCGCCAGCCGGTCGCGGTCAGGCCGGCGTCGGCCGGGTCGAGCAGCGCGGCCGAGTCGGCGTAATCGACGGCGAACCGCGCCGGCCAGAACCACAGCCACCACCCCAGCGCGACCCCGCCGACCCGCGCCGCCGGCCGCACGCCCAACGCCCCGTCGCGCCACCGGCCACTCCGCGCGATGCGCCCGGAGGCTTCAAGGAGGTAGCCGAGGCTCAGGAATTGCAGTACCGGCACCGCCGCGAGCATCGCCAGCGCGACGAACAGCGACGCGACGCCGAAGCCCCACTCGGCCGCACGCAACGCCAGCAACGCGCCGCGGACCGGCCACGCGCGGCGTTCGGGCCGGGGAGCGACGACGTAGATCGGCTCGTACAGCGGCGTGGCCGTGGCGAAGTAGGTCGGCTCGAAGTCGGTCGTGGTCGCCATGCCGGAGCTTACCCCACGCGGCCGGCCCGGTTTCGTCACGCCGCCGTTTTCGGAAACCCCCGGCCCGGCGGCGCGGTAGACTCGGTCAGCCCCGCCCGAGGAAGTTGCCCGTGAGCCGCCGCGACCTGCTGTTTGTGACGCTCCTCGCCGGCGGCCTGTTCGTGCTGGGGGCGAACCTCCTGCCGCAGCGTCGCAAGGTCGCCGCCGCGGTCCCGCCGCACAGCGTTTACGCCGACCCCGCCTTCCGCGCCACACTCACGCAGTTGAACGCCGCCGTCCACGCCGGCTGGGCCGCGGAGCGACTCACGCCCGCCCCCGCCGCGCCCGACCTGCTCGTCGCCCGCCGGCTGTCGCTGGCGCTAGTCGGGTCGGTGCCGTCGCTCGAAGAGGTGCGGCAATTCGAGGCGCTCCCGCCGGGCGAGCAGTTGCCGTGGTGGCTCGACAAGCTGCTCGCCGACCGCCGCTACGCCGACTACTGGGCCGAGCGCTTCGCCCGCATGACCGTCGGCACCGAGGACGGCCCGTTCGTCCTGTACCGCCGCCGCCGCTACGTCGCCTGGCTCTCCGACGAGTTGCACGCCAACCGGCCGTACGACGCCCTGGTGCGCGACGTCATCGCCACGAACGGGCTGTGGACGGACAAGCCGGCGACCAACTTCGTCAGCGTCACGGCCCGCGGCGACATGAACAACCGGCCCGACCCGGTGCGGCTGGCCGGCCGGGTGACGCGGGCGTTCCTGGGCCTGCGCATCGACTGCGCGCAGTGCCACGACCACCCGTTCGCCGACTGGAAGCAGACCGAGTTCGAGGGCTTCGCCGCCTACTTCGGCCAGACGCGACTCGGCCTCGGCGGCGTCTCCGACGGCCCCGCCAACAACCCCGAAGAGTACCGCGTCGAGGACCCCGAGACGCGCCAAATGGTCGCCGTGCCGCCGAGCGTGCCGTACGCCCCCGAGGCGCTCCCCGCGACCGGCAGCCGCCGGCAGAAGCTCGCCGCCTGGGTGACGAGTCCCCGCAACCCCTACTTTTCGCGGGCGATCGTCAACCGCGTCTGGGCGCTGCTGACCGGCCGGCCGCTGGTCGCCCCGGTGGACAATATCGAGACGGAAGGCCCGCCGCCGGCAATCCTGCAACTGCTCGCCGACGACTTCACGGCCCACGGCCACGACCTGCGCCGGCTGATCCGCCTGGTCGCCGCGAGCGACGCCTTCGCGCGGGACAGCCGCGCGCCGCACGAGTTGACCGAGGCCCACGACCGCGCCCACGCCGCCTTCCCCGTGACGCGCCTGCGCCCGGAGCAAGTCTCCGGCAGCGTCTTGCAGTCGGCGGCACTGACCACCACCGATTCCCAGGCGCACATCCTGTTGCGGCTGATCCGCTTCGGCCAGCAGAACGACTTCCTGCTGCGCTACTCCGACCGCGTGGACGACGAGTTCGACAACGCCGGCGGCACCATCCCGCAGCGCCTACTCTTGATGAACGGCGACGTGGTGCGCGAGCGCACCAAGGCGACGCCGATCAACGCGAGCTTGCGGGTGGCGCAGCTGGCCCCGACCGACGGCGCGGCCGTCGAGGCGGCCTTCCTCGTGACGCTGACGCGCCGACCGACGCCGGCCGAGGCGGTACACTTCGCCGGCCGCGTCGGCGACCGCGACGCCGAGTTGAGTCGGCCGCAGCGCTTCGAGGACCTGTGGTGGTCGCTGATCAACGCGACGGAGTTCTCGTGGAACCACTAACGGGTCTTGTTAGCCCGACGCGCGAGCGAGGGTCGAAGCGGGCGGAGACAACGTCCGGGGGTCAACGGCTGTCCGGTCAACGACTGCACATGTTGTCCCCG
>JANXTD010000397.1 GCA_025352585.1 Fimbriiglobus sp. | reverse complement strand
GGCGGCGGCACACGCTGATGTTCAAGAACGTGGCCGGCCTGCACAACCGGATGTTCGCCGCGTGAGCCGAGGGCCGACCCGCCGGACCCCGCGCGACCACACTCGAAACCGCCCCACCCCTATTGCGCAGCAGGTCTAATGACTCCTGGGTGCCGAGGCCGAGCCAGGCACTGTAGCCGAGCTCCGCCGCCGATAGCAAAGTCCGGACTTGAGCGGCCTCAGGGCGGTCAGCGGAGGGGGCGCTGGGGGAGACGTGGACGCGTTCCGGCGGGGCGGGGCGAAGTCCCAATAGCGAGGCTTGTGGCGGCGGGCGAGAGCCTCGAGATTCTGGCCCCAACAGGAGGTTGCGTGGCATCGATCAGTGACGACGCGGCGGCAGCCCCGACCGGGCCCGACCTGGCCTGGGCAGTCGCCTGGCTCCGGCGAGTCGCTCCACTCGTCCTGGCGGCCTTCCTCGGCCTGGGCCTGGCAGCCCGCGCCCGACAGTACGCCGCCACGCCGTCCTTCTGGTACGACGAGGCGTACCTGCTGGTGAACGTTTCCGACAAGTCGTGGGCCGAGCTGTGCGGCCCGCTCCGGTGCGACCAGGCGGCCCCGCCGCTGTTCCTGTGGGCGCTGCGGGGGCTGTACCTGGCGGCCGGGCCGTCCGAGTGGGCGATGCGGCTGCCCGCCTTCCTGGCGGGGGTGGCGGCGGCGGTCGCCCTGGTGCCGCTGGCCCGCCGGGTCGCCGGGCCGGTCGGGGCCGCGTGGGCGGTCGGGTTCTGCCTGCTGTCCCGCCACGCCGTGGGCCACTCCGTGGAGGTGAAGCCGTACAGCCTCGACCTGTTCACCACCACGGCCCTGTTGTGGGCCGCGGCCGGGGTGGTCGCGGCCGGGCCGGGCCGCGGGGTCCGGCGGGGGCACTGGGCGGCGCTGTTCGTCGGGGCGGCAGTCGGTCCGTGGCTGTCGTACCCGAGCGGATTCGTCTTGGGCGGGGTGAGCCTGGCGCTGGCCTGGCACGCCTGGGGCCGGGCCGACCGCCGGGCGTGGGCCGCCTGGGTGGGGTTCAACGCGGTAGCGCTGACCTCCGTCGTTGCCGTGTGGGCCGTCGCCGCACGGCACCAGCGGACGGCGTCCCTGGAGGCGTACTGGCGGCACGCGTTCATCGACCTGTCCTCGGCCGGCGGGGCCGCGCGGTGGGTGGCGAACTACCTCGTCCAGGTGGGGGACTACGGGACGACCAGCCTCGGCATCCCCCTGGCGGTTCTGGCCGCCGGCGGCCTGGCGGAGCTTTGGCGTCGGTGCCGGCCGCTCGTTTTTCTGCTGGCGGGGCCGCCGGCGGTCGCGCTCGTCCCGAACGCCCTCGGGCTGTACCCGCTGGACGACCGGCTGCTGTTCTTCGCCGCGCCGTGCGTCTGGCTGGCCGCCGCGGCCGGGGTCGACGGCGTCGTGCGGCGGCTGCGGGGGCGGGGCGCGTGGGTCGGGGTCGTCGCGCTGGCGGCCCTCCACCTGCCGGGCGGTGTCCTCGTCGGCAAGAATCTCGTGATCGTCGAGCCGAAGGCCGAGTACCGCGAGGCGTTCGACTTCGTCCGGCGGGAGGGCGGGGCGGCGGACCTTTGCTGGGTGATGCACCCCGAGGTGGCGGAGGTCTACCTGGGCGGCGGCCGGCCGTGGGTCGGCAGCCACCACGACCCGGCGGCGGTCGCCGAGGAGGCCCGCGGCAAGGGGCTGTGGCTGGTGACGTGCTTGCCGGAGTTCGGCCCCCCGCTCCCGCCCGAGTTGGTGCGGCAGTTAAGTGCGGTTCGACTCACGCCGCTCAAAGTGAAGGAGTTGCGGACGGTGGCGGTCTTTCGCTGCGTCGCCGAGGGGGGGCCGCCGTGACGCACTGCTACAGCGGGGCCGCCCGACCGTCCCGTCCCAAGTCGGTTCCCGGTCACGCCACAGCCCACCGAGTCGTTTGGCCCGGTAGAGCGCGGCAAGAATGGGACGCCCGAGTGTGGGGCGCGTTGGGTACTCGGGGCCAAGGCGGCGCAGGCCGGTTCGGGCCGTCGGTGGTGGCAGAGTAAGTCTAACCACGCGCTACACATTTCTAAACCCTCCGAAGTCGGCTCAACCGTCACTCCTCGCCGCCGCGGAACGGATACCGTTCACAGAGCGCGAAAGACACCTCAGCCGCCGCGAAGACCCGACTCCTTGCCGACGCAGTTCGGTCACTGGAGGCCCGCCG
>JANXTD010000396.1 GCA_025352585.1 Fimbriiglobus sp. | reverse complement strand
CCGACGCAACAGGCCCTGAAGACGATGTCGTCCTTGCCGTCGCCGTCCACGTCCGCCACACTCAAGCTGTGGTCGCCCTGGCCGCGGTAGGCGGCGTTGCCGGGGGTGCCGTCGTCGCTGTCGAAGGTCCAGCGCCGCGTGAGTTTGCCGCCGCGGAAGTCCCAGGCGACGAGGACGGTGCGCGTGTAGTAGCCGCGCGACATCACGACCGACGGCCGCTCGCCGTCGAGGTAGGCGACGCCGGCGAGGAAGCGATCGACGCGGTTGCCGTAGGCGTCGCCCCAGTCGGCAACAGTACCCCGCGCCGGCAGGTAGTCGGCGCTGGCGAGCGCGGCCCCGGTCTTGCCGTCGAACACGGTCAGGAACTCCGGGCCGCTCAAGACGTATCCGGCGGCGTTGCGGTGGTCGGCGGCCGCGTCTCCGAGAACCTTGCCGACGCCATCGATGGTGCCGTCAGCGGTCTTGCAGACGACCTCGGCCCGGCCGTCGCCGTCGAAGTCGTAGACGAGGAACTGCGTGTAGTGCGCCCCCTCGCGGACGTTGCGGCCCAGGTCGACGCGCCACAGCATCGTGCCGTCGAGCTTGTACGCTTCGAGCTTGGTCGTGCCGGTGGTGCCCTTCTGCGAGTTGTCGCGCGGCGACATCTCCTGCTTGACGACGAGTTCGTACTCGCCGTCGCCGTCGAGGTCGCCGGCCGCGGCGTCGTTGGGGGTGTGGCCGGGCAGGGTTTGCAGCGGCACGCGCAGGTACGGCCGCACCGGGGCGTCGGCCGGCAGCGTGAACTTCGCCCCCGGCTCGCCCTCGACCCCGGCGACGACCGGCCGCACGAAGTAAGCGTTCGGCCGCGTCGGGTCGAACGTGATGTCGGTGAAGTTGGTGCGGTCGGTGAGGGCCGTCGTGGTCAGGCGGGTCGGCGCGTCGGCCCCGGTTTGGCGGTACAGGTGGAAGCCGACGGCGTCGGGGTCGGTGCCGAGGAGCCGCCAGCTCACGAAGGCCGACGTGGCCGAGGTCGGCACGGCGACGACCCCGCGGTTGAGGGCTTCCATCTGGCGGGGCGGGGCCAGCGTCGGCTTCGACTCCGGGTCGGCGGGGCGGGCGAGGGCGACGCCGAGAAGTGCGGCGAGGGCCGCGAGTAAGGCCGCGGCAGCTCGCATGGTATTTCTTTCGGGCGGCGCGCAAGTCGCGGCCGCCGGGGCGTATGGGAGATGACTAGCCGACGCCGAGGGCCGCGTCGGACGCGGGCGACAGGCCGGGCACATTGACAACTAGAAGCGGCGACGGGGTCGGGGTGTTCGCCAACTCGAGGGCCGAGTAGGCGCGGACTTGGGTGCCGACGGCGGCCAGGAGTTCGGGCCGGCCGTCGGCGTTGAGGTCGAGCGCCGCGAGGCGGACGCCGCCGCGGTCGTTGGAGTCGCCAGCGAAGAAGTTCACGACCGGGGTCACGAAGCCTCCCGCGAGGCTACGGCCGTCGAAGGCGGTGACGCGGGGTGCGCCGCCGGGGCCGCCGCCGGCGATCAACTCGCCGAAGCCGTCGCCGGTCAAGTCGGCGATCGTCAAGAAGACGCCGTTGCGCAGGGTTTGGTCGTAGGCGAAGAAGTCGCCGGTCAGCTTCGTGGGATTGCCGGTGCGGACGGTGAGGCCGTTGTAGAGGGCGACGCGCGGGCCGCCGCCCTCCCCGGCCGCGACGGCGAGGTCGGGCGTGCCGTCGCCGTTGAGGTCGCCGACCGCCGGGCGGACGCCGCCGCGGAAGTTCGGGTCGTCGAGGCCGTAGAAGCGGGCGACCTGGCTCACCGCGCCGCGAGACAGGGCCGCGCCGTCGTAGACCGCGACGACCGGGCCGCCGGACACGTCGGGCGTGACCACGAGGTCGGGCCGGCCGTCGCCGGTCAGGTCGCCGACGGCGAGGTTCACGCCGCCGGAGAAACTGGCCTCGAAGGGCTGCAAGGACGCGATCAGGTTTCCGCTGCGGCCGTCGTACACCTTGACTTGATTCGCCACGCCGGGGCCGGTGGCGGCGATCAGGTCGGGCGTGCCGTCGCCGCTCAGGTCGGCGGTCGCCACGCGGACGCCGGCGGTGTAGCCCGCGCCGAAGGGGACGATCGTGCGGATCGCCTCGCCGAACTGGCCGTACACCGTTGCGGACCCGGCCACGCCGGCGGCGAACTTCACCGTCGGAGAGGCAAGCGCGCTGGCGACGAGCGGTGACGGGGCCGGCGCGGTGACGGTCACGGCGGCGGGGGCGGTCACGGCGGCGATGGCGAGTTGGGCCGTGACGACCGGCGACACCGTTACCGCGGGCGTCGCGACGACTGGCGTCGCCACCGGGGCGGCGGCCCCCGACACGCTCCAGCCGATGTCGCTGAGGGCACCGTAGTCGAGCGGCGTGAGGTGGCGGACGATGCCCGGCGCGAGGGACGGCTGCATCGGGCTTTCTTGGCCGAGGTAGTTCGTGCCCTGGGCGAAGTGGTCCGGCGGGCTGCCCTCGGTTGGCACGCCGACGCCGTTGCCGCCGTTGGCCGCGACGACCGCCGGCCCCATGAACACGCCGTTGACCACGTTGCGCGTGAAGGCCGCCTCGCCGAGGCCGAAGCCGAAGACGTGCATCATCTCGTGCAGCGCCACGCTCTCGAAGTCGTACTCGTCCGCGGCGGGAGCCTTGCCGACGGCGTTCCACTTGGCCAGGGTGTCAAAGGTGACCATCCCGCCCCAGGTGGCGTAGTCGGTCTTGGGGCTAGCGAGCGCCCCGGCCTGACCGCGTGCCTTGACCACGTCGATCCAGGCCCGCGTCCCCGTGGCCGAGTAGCCGCCCGAGTTGGCCTGGCCGAGTTCCGACCCGCCCAGCGGCGCGGACCCGATGTAGACGACGAGTTCGTCCGCCTTGACGACGGGGTTGTTGAGAGTCACCGTCGATCGGGTGGCCGGGTTGTAGAACTGCGCCTGCCAGGTGTTCACGCCGGACGGGGCGATCGCCGCGAGCGAATCTTGCAAGTGGGACGTGATCGCCGCGGTGGCGTGCTCCAGCGACGCCCGCCGGGCCGGGTCGCTGAAGAAGCCGGCGGTGTCGTAGCCGTAGTCGAACCGCACCGAGACGCTCGGGACGTCCCGCGCCTCCAGGGTCAACAGACTCAACACGGGCGGACGACCGGGCGTCTGGATACGGCGAGAAGGATGCATAGAGTCTACCGCGCGAGAGTGGCGAGCGTGACATCCTGTCCATCCCCCGCGCCCCTCCCCTTTTGCCGTGCGAGTCGGCTAAGGGGCGGAATTTTCGCGGTGAAGCACAACAGTGGCCTTTTCTATAACCTCGACATCCCGGAACGCAAACGTCAAATCTTCCCGGAATTTCGCGCAAGTCTCGAAATATCACTCACCAGAGGATTTCTGTTCAAATTCGGCATCACTGGCGTTGACGCCGGTTACGAGTTCTGGGCGGGTTGCGACTTCTGCAACAACGCAACTCGGCGGAC
>JANXTD010000395.1 GCA_025352585.1 Fimbriiglobus sp. | reverse complement strand
GTCAAAACAGTTGATCAAGGAAACGCGCGTGCCGATCCCCGCGAAGCCCGGCCGCCCAGCGCGGACTGATTACGAGTACGAACGCAACGGGACTGCCAATATCTTCATGCTGTTCGCACCCCTTGAAGGTTGGCGGCATGTCGAGGTCACGGATCGACACGCGGCGGTGGATTACGCCCACCTTCTCAAAGACGTGTCGGATCGCTGGTTCCCTGACGCCGCGGAGATCGCCCTGGTCCAGGATAATCTCAGCACGCACAAACCGGCCTCGCTTTACGAGGCCTTTCCACCCGCGGAGGCTCGCCGTCTCGTGGAACGGTTCGAGTGGCACTACACCCCGAAGCACGACAGTTGGCTGAACATGGCCGAAACCGAACTCAGTGTGTTGTCATCACAGTGTCTGGACCGGCGTATTCCCGGCAAAGGGAGTCTGACCGACGAGGTCGCCGCCTGGGAAGCGGCACGCAACAAGCATCATGCGAAGGCGGACTGGCAGTTCACGACCGCCGACGCCCGCACCAAGCTCCGCCGTCTGTACCCCGTGCTGGTCACAGACTAGCTGCAACGGAGTACTAGGGCCGGAAGAGCCGATCCGCGACGCTCCCAGCGTCAACCCGTAAGCTGAAGGGGTCGCCACCTCACCTGGGACCGCCCGTGACCCCGCCCACTGCTGTCGTGCTGAGTTTCGACGTGGAGGAGCACTACCGCATTGAGGCCGCCGCCCGGCTGACGATCCCCGACGACGCCAGGCGCGAATACGCCGACCGCATGGAGGCCGCGACGCGCAAGCTGCTGGCGAAGCTCGACGCGACCGGCACACAGGCGACCTTCTACGTCGTCGGCGAGATCGCGGTGTCGCACCCGCGACTCGTGCGCGACATCGCCGCCGCGGGGCACGAAATCGGCACGCACAGTTGGTCGCACCGGCGCGTCCACACCTTCACGCCCGAGACCTTCCGCGACGACCTGCGCCGCAGCATCGACGCCCTGTCCGCCGCCGCGGGCGTCGCCGTCGTCGGCTACCGAGCCCCGACCTTCAGCGTCACGCGGCAGACGGCGTGGGCGGCCGACGTGTTGGCGGGCGTGGGGCTGCGTTACGACACGTCGGTCTTCCCCGTGCGGCACGACCGCTACGGCGTGCCCGACGCCCCGCGCACGCCGTTCCGCCTACGGGGACCGGGCGGCGGGGCGATCCTCGAGTTGCCGATGGCGACGTGGCGGCTAGGTGCGCAGAACCTGCCGGTGGCCGGCGGCGGCTACTTCCGGCTATTGCCGCTCAAGATGATGTTCGCCGGGATCGACCAACTCACGCGGGCCGGGGCACCGCTGGCGATGCTCTACTTCCACCCCTGGGAGTTCGACCCCGGCACGCCGCGGCTGCCGCTCGGCCGGGTCAGCCGCTACCGCACCTACGTCGGCCTGGCGAAGACCGACGGGCGGCTCGACCGGCTGCTCGAACGCTACCGGGGCCGCTTCCGCCGGGCGATCGACGTGGCCGAGTCGCTCGACGCCGCCGCGCTGCCGGGGTTCGCGCTGACGCCTTGAGGCTACTTCGCCCGGCGGCGGCGGGCCGCGTTGCCGGCGACGGCCGCCAGCCCGATCAGCCCGCTCAGGATCGTCGTCGGCTCCGGCACCGTCTGAGGCACGTTCGGCACGCAGGTGCAGGGGCACGTCGGCGGGAGGGTCTGAGGCACCACCGGCACCACCGGGGGCACGAACGGCGGCGGCGGCACCGGCGGCACCACGACCGGCGGCAGCACCGGGACCGGCTCGATCAGGATCGGCGGCACCACGACCGGCGTCGGGGGCACGGGCGCGACGATGATCGGGGCGACCGGCGGCGGCTGCGTGATCGTGATCGGGTCCGGCGTGCTCGCCAGGATCGGCGGGAAGAACGCGCTGGCGCTCCCCGAGGTGATGGTGAAGGCGATCGCGCCCAGCCCCGTCGTCGTCGCCCACTTCCAGTTCGCTCGCATGGCTCGCCCCTCCAGATGTCGCGGTCCCCCGATCCTACGCAACACTCATCGGTGACCCGACTTACCCCGCTGCACCGAAACCGCCGCGTTCGCCGCGATTGTCCCGGTCCTGCGGCTTGCGCCGGCCGCCCGCCGGGGCCGCGGGAAGCCCGCAGGTTCGCCGACCGGCACGACCGGACCGGCGGCGTGCCGGATCCCGCGCGACGACCCCGCCGGGCGTGCGGCGGCGTGGCGACTCCCGCCGATGGGTGGAGGGCAGCGCTAGCGACTTGGCGGGGGCGGCCGGGGATTCCCGGTCGCAGGCACGGAGTGCCCCGCACCCCAGGCCGCGGCGAATCGTCAGGGAGGACATGCCATGCGCGCATTGCGTAAGGCCGGCGTCGGGACTAGCATTCTGGCCTCATTTCTCGGCGCGGCCCAGGCCCAGGAGCCGCCGCGCCCCGCGACGGCCCGAATCGCCCGCGTCCGCCCCGTCAGCCCGGACGCCCAAGAGGCCCGGGGCCAGGTTCCCGGCGCGCCGATGGTGCCGCCCGGCGGCAACCCACTCAACCCCATGAACCCGATGGGCACCGCCCCGCCGCCGGTCCTCGGCGCGCCCCGCGCTCTGCCTAGCCCGACGGTGAACGTCGAGCCGAACGCCGCGCCCGGCACCAGCTACTCGCCGCCGCCCGGCACGGTGACCGGCCTCCCGCCGGTCTACACCTACCCAGCCCAGGGCCAGCCGTACCCGTTGCCCGGCCAGCCGTACCCGGTCCAGGGCCAGCCCTACGCCATCCAGGGCAACCCGTACCCGATTGGCGGCGGCTACCCGACGACCTACCCCGGCACGCTGATGCCGACGCCGGCCCCGTTCGTGGTGTCGCCGGCGCTAATGCCGTCGGCCGCCGCCCCGCCGCTGATGGCGGGAGGCCCGTTGGCCGACCCCGCCCCGCCGCTGTTCGGCAGCGTCCGCGGGCCGGGGGCACTGCTCGCCGGGCCGTGGGGCGTACTGCGCGGCGCGCCGGGCCGCTGGACCGCCAGTACCGAACTCCTCTTGTGGTGGGTCCGGCCGATGAGCGTGCCGGCGCTGGTCACCACCAGCAGCCCGGCGTTCAACGGCGTCCCCGGACTCGGCGACACGTCGGTGATCTACGGCAACGGCAGCCTGCCGACCTCGCTGCACACCGGGGCGCGCTTCGGCGGGACGTACTGGTTCGACGACTGCCACACCTGGGGCCTCGACGCCAGCCTGTTCTTCTTGGGCCGCAACGGCAAGGAGTTCACCGCCACCACCGACACGTACCCGCTGCTGGCCCGGCCGTTCATCAACGCCAACCAGGGCATCCCGTTCTCAGAACTCGTCGCGGCACCGGGCCTGGCCACCGGCTCGGTCGCGGTGCGCTCAGACACGCAGCTCTGGGGCGCGGACGTGAACCTGCGCCGCTCGCTGCTGTGCGGCCCCTGCACGAAGATCGACCTGCTGCTGGGCTACCGCTACTTGCGGCTGACCGACGAGATCAACATCACCGAGTCGTTCAGCCGCAGCCCCGGCTCGCTGGCGGCGTTCGGGGTGCCGACGGCCCTGCTCGGCACGGTCAGCGACCAGTTCCGCACCGCGAACCACTTCCACGGCGTCAACATGGGCTTGGCCGGCGAGACGCGCCGTGGCCGCTGGACGGCCGAGGGCCGGGCGAGTGTCGCGCTGGGGACGGTCTTCCAGACGATCGAGATCAACGGCTCGCAGAACATCCAGTTCGCCACCGGCACCGGCCGCGCGACCGGCGGGCTGCTGGCGTTGCCGGGGGCGAACATCGGCACCTTCGGCCAGAACAACTTCGGCGTGCTGCCCGAGGCCGGCCTGAAGCTGAGCTACGACTTGACGAGCCACTGGAAGGTCGGCGTCGGCTACAACTTCCTGTACCTGAACAGCGTGGTGAGGGCCGGGCAACAGATCGACCCAATGTTGGACGTGAACCGCATCCCGAACTTCCCGCTGCCGGGCACGATCCCGAGCCTGGCGGCGACGCGGCCGACGGTGCCGTTCCGCACGACGGACATGTTCGCGCAAGGCGTCTCTTTCTCGCTGCAATACACCTGGTAGCGGCTGGACTGAAGATTTACGCTGCCACGGCTCAGCCCCCTGGTATGATCGGTCATGGCTCCGAACGCACCCGCACCGGCCCCGCGCGAAACGGTCACCCCGATCGTCGGCGAGTACATTAGACCTGCTGCGCAATAGGGGTGGGGCGGTTTCGAGTGTGGTCGCGCGGGGTCCGGCGGGTCGGCCCTCGGCTCACGCGGCGAACATCCGGTTGTGCAGGCCGGCCACGTTCTTGAACATCAGCGTGTGCCGCCGCC
>JANXTD010000375.1 GCA_025352585.1 Fimbriiglobus sp. | reverse complement strand
TCCGCGACGGGGTCGAGCAGCTTCGCCGACAGCCGGTCGCCGCCGGCGACGACCGTGAGGTCGCCGGCGTCGAGCCGCAGCGTGTGGTCCGGGGCGAGCTTGCCCGACGCGGTGAGGGTCACTGCCACGTCTGGCTCGGCGATCTCGCGGCCGGCGGCGTCGGTGAAGTGGCCGTTCTTGAGCGTGGCGGTGCCGGCCGTCGTGAAGCCGCCGCCGGGCCGCGGCTCGTTCTTCAGCGACACCGCGGCGGTGCCGCCGAAGCGGCTGCCGCGCAAATCGACGAAGTCGCCGAGGCGCTCGGCCAGCCGCGTCAGATCGACGTTGGCCATGACCAGGAACGACTCGGCGGAGCCGCGCCCGGCCAGGCCGATGAAGTCGGACTCGCACTGCAACTTGTCGAACGTCGGCCGCAGCTTCTTGTCGAAGCGGGCGGTGAACGCGGTGCTCAGCGGCTTCTCCCAGGCGAGTTCCTTGCCGCCGCGGCTGCCGCGCAGGGCGGTCGTGGTGAGGCCGCCGACCCACTCGACGCTGCCGGGGTGCGACGCACTCGCCGCCGAGTCGAGCCGCAGGCTGACCTTGCCCTCGTGCAGCGCCGTGCCCGCTTGCAGCCGCAAGAGCTTGGGCGCGATGGCGGCGAGGCGGGCGAGGTCGAGGTCGGCGTGCAGCTTCAGCCCCGTCCTGTTGAGGGCGTCTTCGGGGTCGCCGGAGAGGTTGACCGCCCCGGCCGCAGTGACGTTGCCGGCGTCGCAGGTCGCCTCGAAGCCGGTGACGCGCAACTCGCCGCCCTTGTACGAGACCTCCGACGGCTTGACGACGAGCGTCTTGAGCGCGACCGGCTCGCGCAGCCACGGCCCCGCGACGCGGAAGTCGGTCGCCTCGGCCTTGCCCTTCACGTCGAGTTCGGTGCCGGCGCGGCGCACGTCGGACGTCGCGGTGAGCGTGCCGCGCAGGTCGGCCCCCGGCGCGAAGCGGCGGGCCAGCGGGCCGACGGCCTCGAGCGCGAACCCGGTCGCCTCGGCGTGGGCCGTCGCCACGTCGCCGACGCTCGCCGTGGCGTGCAGCTTGCCGGCGACTTCGACCGTCACGTCGATCGCGCCGCTGACGGCCGGCACGGTGACTGTTGCGCCGACGGCGTCGAGCCTCTGCACGACGGCATTGCCGGCCTCGCTGAGTTCGACCGTCGCGTTGACGACATCGACCGCGACCGCCGGTCGCGCTGCCGCCGGCCGGTCGGGGTCGGTGGTCAGGTAGTTCGCCAGGATCATTTCGAGGTTGGTCGTGCCCGGCGCGCAGCGGAGATGCACGGTCGCGTCCGAGACGGTCAGCCGGCCGAGGTCGGCGCGGTCGCGGGCCAGTTCGAGCAGCGTCTTCGAGGTCGCAAGCCTGGGGATGCTCACGGCGACCTGGCCGTCCTCGCCGGCCAGCGTGACGCCGGCCGCTTCGACCACGTCGAACCAACTCAGCGACAACTCGTCCACGCTGAGCGTGCCCTTCAAGTCCTTGGTCGCCGCCGCGAGCGCCCGGTCGCGCAGCGGCGTGCGCGCGACGATCTGCGGGGCGAAGGCGACGAGCAGCACGGCGGCGACGGTCGTGAGCAGCGCGAGCCACGCCAGCCGGGTGAGCCAGCGGCGCGGGGCGGGGCGGGTTTCGTCGGGCATGGCGGGCCGTCCTGCGTCGGGGTCAAGGGAGTGTCACGGTGATCGTCGCCGCCTGGCGGAGCTGCGCCAACAGCGTCGCCTGGTGCTGGATGAAGTGCAGGTCGATCACGCGCTCGGCGGCCTGCCCGTAGGTCGAGGGCGTGCCGGCCTTACGCTCGGTCGCGAGGATCAAGTGAACGGCGCGCGGCGTGTCGGTCGGCTCGCTCAGGCCGTTGACCGGCAGCGCGAACGCCGCGCGGCAGAACTCGTCGTCGAAGTTGGGGTCGCGCCGCTGGACGAACCCGGCATCGCCGCCGGCGGTGGCGGTCGCGTCGATCGAGTGCTTCCGGGCCGCGTCGGCGAACGTCAACTTGCCGGCGACGACCTCGTCGCGGAGTTGCAGCAGCTTGGCGTGGGCCGTCGCCCGCTCGCCCGGCGGCGCGCCGGGGCTGACGCGCATCATGACGTGGCTGACGCGCACCGTCACGCCGTCGAAGTGGTCCTTGTTGTCGGCGTAGAGCTTCTGCAAGGCCGCGGGTGTCGCCTGGGCCTCCGCCAACTCCTGGAGTTGCATCGCCGCGGTCAAGTCGGCCCGCGCCCGGGCCTCGCCGCCGACCTCGCGGGCGAACTCGGCCGGCGACTTGCCGGCGCGGCGGGCGTTCTCGACCAACCCGGCGTAGGCCCGATCGAGTTTCGCCGGGTCCAGTTTCGGCCCGTGCTTCGCCAGGTACTGCCGCTGCAATGTGGCGTCGATGAGCATGTCGAGCACGTCGGCCCGCAGCAGCCGCAACTGCTCCTTACGCAGCGGTGCCCCGGCCGTCGGCCAGGTCTTGACAACGGCATCGACCTTGGCCAGCGGGATCGCCTCGCCGTTGACCGTCGCCGCGACGCCGGGCGGGTTCGCCGGCGGCGCGGGCGTCTGGCCGAGGGCGGTGGCGGCCAGGAACGTCAAGGCGAGGCAGGCGGTTCGCATCGGGTCGCCTGGGCTTTCGGGAGGGGACTCGGCGGAGTTTTGGCCCCCTGGGATACCCGATCGCCGTTCCCGAGGCAACCCGACTCCGCTAAACTGTGAAGATGCCCCTGCTCGAACTCTCGACGATGCCGCCTGAAGCCCTGTCTCGCACCACGCCCCTGAACGCGGTCGCGGCCGGCGAACTGCTCATCCACGAAATCTACCTGAGCGTGCAGGGCGAATCGACCTACGCCGGCCTGCCGTGCGTGTTCGTCCGCACCTCCGTGTGCGACCTTCGGTGCAGTTGGTGCGACACGCCCCACGCCTTCAACCGCGGCGAACGCCTGAGCCGCGCCGACGTGTTGGCCCAAGTCTTGGCGTTCGACTGCCCGCTCGTCGAGGTGACCGGCGGCGAGCCGTTGTTGCAGGGCGAAGTCTACCCGCTGATGGCCGAGCTCGCCGACGCCGGCAAGACGGTGCTGCTCGAAACGAGCGGTGCCCACGACATCGCCAACGTCGATCCCCGCGTGGTGATCGTCATGGACCTGAAGTGCCCCGACAGCGGCGAAGAGCATCGCAACCACTGGCCGAATCTCGACCGCCTCAAGCCGACCGACGAGGTGAAGTTCGTGATCGCCAGCGAGCGCGACTGGCGCTGGGCCGAAGCCGCCATCCGCGACCACCGGCTCGACGAGCGGTTCACGGTGCTGGTTAGCGCCGTGTTCGGCAAGTTGGCCCCCGTGCAACTCGTCGAGTGGCTGCTGGCGGCGAAGCTGCCGCGCGTGCGGGTGCAGGTGCAGTTGCACAAAGTCATCTGGGAGCCGACGACGCGCGGCGTGTGAGGCGATCCCCGGCGAGCCGGAAGCGTGAGCGCCCGGAGTTCCCCGCGGGAACGAATTAGGTGACAAGTCTGCGGTTCAAGCGGGAGTTGGCAGAGACTTCTGTGTGGGCATGCCGTTCGGAGGTAGTAATGGCCGCAGTCACAAGCGACTTCTCTGGACATCCGGCCTTAGGAACGAACTACACAAGTAGCGACTTGATGGGTCGCGCGGTGTTTGCCCTGAATCACTCCATTGGCGGCGGCCTCACGCAGTTCGGCGAACGTCCGCAGGCGGATGGCAGTTCGCTCGCCGGGTTCGCGGTCGAACTCCCGGCCGGGTGGCGGGTGCTGGTGTTCCGCGGCGTGGGTGGGGCGTATCGCCTGGTCGATGACTTCGTGGCGTTGTCGTCAGGCATCGACGATGAGCTGGCAGGAGTGCAGTTAGTCGCCGGCTTCTTGACATACACCGGCTACAGCGGTCAGGAGTTGTTAGTGCGTCCAGTCGATGTCTGACCAACCCCTGTAGCCCACGGCTGATGATGGGTACTCCGCTAGGTTCAAGGCTCCGTCGCCCCCCGCCGTCGCTGCGCGGAGCCGTTCGGCGGCCGGTAAGGTACATTGCCGGCGGCCCAACCCACCCCCGGAGTGCCGACCGTGCCTGCCACCTTAGATGACGTACTCGCCGAGGACCAGCGGCGGGCCGAGGAGGTCTACGACCGCGTCATCCGCCCGGCACTCCGCCCGGAGATCGACGCCGACGACTACTCCGCCATTCGCAGACTCAAGGCACGCCGTCCGGGGGCAAGGCTATGGCTGATGCGCACCGGCCCCCAAGCGGCCTGCCGCATCCGCGGCGTGTCGGCGGGCCGGCTGCAACTGTTCGAGCGTACGATCACGCTCTTGGGAGGCTGAACATCACTCAGCAACTCTTGGAACTGCACAACGAGTGCTCCGATTCTCTCACCATTTGGATCGAACCGTGGGGAGAAGAGCTAAAGATTGGTCCTGGGGTCACATGGAGACTGATCGATATCCACAATCCCCCATCGTCTGTGTCAGTAACCTACCGGCACGGCGGGATGTCTGTATGCACTATGCCAAGCGCTAAAATCCGTGTTCTCGACGGAATTCATGTCATTTGGAAGTCTTGACGGAGTCGCAGGCCGTGTCGTTTTGCTCGCCGGGTTGCCCGTGTGCGGATGCTTGGTGTCGTGCGAAGGCCACGCGACCGCTCGCCGGGCGACAGCCCCGGCCGCCCCGCCGCCGCGCGCAGCCTCTCGGCAAGCTCCCCACGCTCTGCGGGCGTGAGGTGGGCAGAGTTGTTGCGTCGGATGTCGCGCTCGACGGCCCACCGCCCCGCGGCGGGGGAACCGACGGCGAAGGCGACCGCCACGGCCACCGCGCCCGCCCACATCGCCCGCGCTCGCCTGGTCATCGCTCGCCTCCGGCGGATCGGTGTCGCCCAGTGAACCTACCGACTCGCGCGTCGATGGCCCAGCCCGTCGCCGTCGCCCCCGGCAGGTCTGCTTGGCTAGGGTGGAGGAACAGAACCCTCGAGCGGCGACTACGGTCTCGGCCTCCCGGTCTGGCCTCCGTAGTCGCTAACCGGTTCGTCGCCCGTGAGACGACGGACGCCCCGACCTTAGCACGCCGGTTGGCCCCCGGAAACGGCGCGGCCAATGGCCCGACGCCTCAGCCCATCGCACTCGCCATCGCCGCCCCCAACGCCGTCGCAGTGGCCGCCCCCAAGGCCAACACGACGAGGCCGGCGCGGCGGGTTGCCTTGACCTGCCACCACATCAGCAGCCCCGACGCGCCCCAGAAGCCCAGGACGAACGCCATCGCGTCCACGACGACGGCCCAGAGCCAGCGGGCGTTGACCACGCCGGGGTATCCGTGGGTGGTGTGCAACCGCAGGAGGAGCCGCCGCACCGACCCCGCCGGCGCGACGACTTCGGTTCCGGCCGGCACGCCCGACAGCGTGCCGTTGAGGGGGTTGTAGGTGGCCGTCCAGGCGCGGCCGTCGGCGAGCAGGGGGAAGCTCAGGTCGGGCGTCGAGGTGACGGTCACGTCGGCCGGCGGGAAGCCGCAGCGCGTCAGGATCGTCGGCCCGGCCTCGCGGAAGCGCTCGGCGAGCGTGCCGGGGACCGTCAAGCCCTCCGCCGGCTCCGACGCCGCGACCGCCCTCGGCTTGCCCTTGCCGACGGCGAACGGGGCCGGCTCCGGAACGGCGACGGGTGGCGTGGTCGTCTCGCGGACGGTCCCGCACCCCGCCGCGACCTCGTACAGCAGGCTGAAGGTGCGGTCGCCCGACCTCGCGGTGGCGAACAGGTAGTCGCGGCCGACGAACTTCGCCGCCCCCTCGCCGACCGCGTAAGTCGCCCCCGACTCGGCCCGGCCGTTGAGCGCCGCGACGACCGCGGCCGCCTGCGCGTCCGGCGACGGCAGGCCCTCCAACGGCGTGCCGGCCGTGGCCGCGGGGCCGAAGTGGACGGTCGGCGCGTCGGCGAACGCCGCGGGGTGGTTAAACAGGAACGCGGTGACGGCGTACAGGATCGCCCACGGCAGGAGGAATAGCCCGAGGTAGAGGTGCGCCCGCCGCACGACGAGCATCACTCGCCGGCCGGGGGGTGCGGTCACAGTCGTCGCCATCGGTCAGTGTCTCGGAGGGGGTGTCTTGGCTCGCCGGGACGCCGCGCCGCTATCATAGCCCGCAACCCGCCACCGCGAAGTGACCCCCGACTATGGCCCACGACCGACCGAATGGCGACGCCCCCGAGCCGCGCGTGCGGCTCACCCGCGCGGGGCTGGCCGAGGCCGCGCGACTCTTCGGCTACCTGCTCCGCTACCGCGGCCGCTTCGCCGCGGCGATGGTCACGCTGACGGTGTCGAGCCTCCTCGGGCTGAGCTTCCCCTACCTCGCCGGCCAGATGGTCGACGCCGCCAACCCCGAGGCGACTGCCGCCGGCGCGGGCCGACTCGGCATCGACCGCGTCGCCGAGTGGCTGGTCCTCGTCCTCGCCGTGCGGGCCGCCTGCTCGTTCGCCCAGACGTACTGGCTGGCGCAGGTTGGCGAACGCAGCCTCGCCGACCTGCGCCAGGATACCTACGCCCGGCTGTTGCGGCTGCCGGTGTCGTTCTTCGCCCAGCGCCGCGTCGGCGAACTGTCGAGCCGCGTCGCCACCGACCTCGCCCAGATCCAGGACGCGCTCACCGGGGCGATCCCGTCGTTCCTGCGGCAAGTCGTCATCCTCACCGGCGGCGTCACGCTGCTGGCGACCACCTCCGGCCGGCTGACGCTGGTAATGCTCGGCTCGGTGCCGCCGCTGGTGGCCGCCGCGGCCCTGTTCGGCCGGGCGGTCCGCCGGCAGTCGCGCGACGCCCAGGACCGACTCGCCGCGGCGAACGTCGTCGTCGAGGAGACGTTGCAGGGCATCAGCGGCGTGAAGGCGTTCACCAACGAGGGCTTCGAGGAGGCCCGCTACCGCGCCGGCATCGACGCCGTGGTCGCCGCGGTGTTGCGGGGGGCGTTGTACCGCGGGGCCTTCTCGGCGTTCGTCATCTTCGCGCTCTTCGGGGCCGTCGTGCTGGTCCTCTGGTACGGCGCGAAGCTCACGCAAGCGGGGGAACTGACCTACGGCGACCTGACGCAGTTCCTCATCACGACGACGTTCGTCGGCGGTGCGGTCGGCTCGTTCGCGGAGCTGTACGCCCAACTGCAACGCACCGTCGGCGCGACCCAGCGGGTCCGCGAACTGTTGCGCGAGCCGACCGAAGACCCCGGCCCGCCGATCCCCGTCGGCTCGCCGGAGCGGCTCTCCGGCGGCATCCGCTTCGAGAACGTCGACTTCTCGTACCCCGGCCGCAAGGAAGTGACGGTGCTCCAAGGCCTCACGCTGGAGGCGAAGGCGGGCGAGCGCATCGCCCTGGTCGGCGCGAGCGGGGCCGGCAAATCGACCGTCGTCTCGCTGCTGCTGCGCTTCCACGACCCCGACGCCGGCTTGGTGCTGCTCGACGGCCGCGACGCCAAGTCGTACCCCCTGAAGACCCTACGCGGCAACATGGCCGTGGTGCCCCAGGACGTGTTCCTCTTCGGCGGTAGCGTCGGGGCGAACATCGCCTACGGCCGGCCGGGGGCGTCGCAGGCTGACATCGAGTCGGCGGCGCGGCAGGCCAACGCCCACGACTTCATCACGAGTTTCCCGCAGGGTTACGACACCCTCGTGGGCGAGCGTGGGGTGCAACTCTCCGGCGGCCAGCGGCAGCGCGTCGCCATCGCGCGGGCGATCCTGCGCGACCCCGCGATCCTGATCCTCGACGAGGCAACGAGTTCGCTGGACAGCGAGAGCGAGCACCTCGTGCAACAGGCGTTGGACGGCCTGATGCGGGGCCGCACGTCGCTGATCGTGGCCCACCGCCTCTCGACGGTGCGTCAGGCCGACCGCATCTACGTGATTGAGGGCGGCCGCGTGACCGAGACCGGCACGCACACCGAGTTGATCGAACGCGACGGCAAGTACCGCACCTTCGTCGAGTTGCAGTTCGCGCGGGCGTGACGGCGTGCGTGGCTCCGCCGCGGGCGACTCGTGTTAGCCCGACGCGTGAGCGAGGGTCGAACGATCAAGCGGCAAGGTCACAACTCGTCGG
>JANXTD010000374.1 GCA_025352585.1 Fimbriiglobus sp. | reverse complement strand
CGCGCGCTGCGTGCGGGCCAGTGTAGCGATGGTCATGCCGAGGCCGAGGAAGCCGCTGCCGAGGGCGAGAATCGCCAGCCAGAAGAACAGCGTGCCGAGGATCGCCGGCTTGTAGATGCCCGCCAAAGTCGCCGCGAGCGCCATGCCGAGTACCGGGTAGAACAGGAACTTCGCGGCGAGGATCTCCAGCGGCGACGCCGGCGACAGGGCTTGCGCCAGCAGCACGCCGCGTTCGCGCTCCTCGCAAGTCATGGTGGGGAGCAGGTAGACGCAGAAGAAGTAGAGAGCGAACACGACCATGCCCATGCTCACCGCCGAGCGCAAGTCGAGTTCCTTCGCCCCCAAGCCTTGTCGGCGAATCTCGACGGCGGCCAGCGGCGGCAGCGGGGTTGCCGGCGCGACGGCCAGGCGGTCGTACTCGACACTCAGCCGGCGTAACGAGTCGCGCACGGCCCAGAGGTCGCCGCTGTCGGCGGGGTCGCGGGCGGTCAGCCGGGCCGGGTCGAGGTTGGCGGCGCGGAGGTGCCTGGTCGCCTCGGCGTGCGTAGCGTCGTGGACCGCCTGCCACAGCCACGCCTCGTAGGGGGCCATCGCCGCGGGGTGTTCGGGCGGGTGCCAGATGTCGAGCCGCACCCCCCGCCCCGCCGCCGCCGACCGCACGCGAATCGCCCCGGTCCCCGGCGGGTAGCTGACGACGCCGTCCACGGTGTCGCCGTTGACGAGTTCAAACAGCAGGTGCGGCCGCAACTCCTCGGGGACGTGGCCCCTCAGGTGTGCAATTAGCGGGGTCTCGCGGTCGTACTGGACGATGCAGCGGTGGACGCCATCGACGAGCGCCCCCCCGCCGGTGCCGCCGGCCCCGGTGCCGGGGTTGAAGACCGAGAGCATCAGTGCCGCGACCACGAGGAGCAAGCACAGCGCGATCCCCCCGCGGTTGGCGACGTGCCGCCGGGCTTCCTTGACCAGTAACGCCCGCAAGATGGGTAGACGCATGGTGTCAGGGTAGCACAAAGGGGCGACGGCGGGCCGTTCAGCCGGCCTTCTTCTTGCGCTTCGCCGGCGGCTTCGGCTGGTAGTGCGGCGTCAGCTCGCCGGACTCGGTGTAGATGCCGGCATCAACCATGAGCTTGAGTACTTCGGCACTGGTCATTTTGCGCATCATTTCGACGATCGGTGCGAACTTGCCTCGCAACTTCTTACCCGCCCGTTTCTGCGGTTTTGCCGTACCGACCGTCGGGCCGGACGTGCCAGACGGCAAGGATGCTGCGGGGGTTTCGGACGCAAAGCTGGAGGTGGGACTGCTCATTGATCCAACTCTTTTCCCAAATACGCTTCTTGGTGCCTGTCGGAACGTAAACAGCACGGGCCGTGTCAATCGGCCTCTCGGCAACATCGGACGCAGCATAAAATGCGTTGAACACAGTGCAATCGAGCCGCATGTCTTTGCGGTTATTTTGAGGCAGTGCGATTGACTCCTCCGCGAGACTCAACTCTAACGAGTTTTTGAAAGCCTTCAAGATTGTCACGTTTTCGCTGTCCAACAAGTCTAGGCAATTCCCCAGCCGGATTAGCGCCCCGACCACCGCCGGCTTCTTCGCCTTGCGCACCGACTTCGACCACCACCACGCCTGCTTCGGGGCGTGCTCCCAGAAGTAGACGCCCCGGCCGAACCACTCGTTGTCGCGGTCACTCGCCGCGAACTCCTCGCCATGAACCAGTCTCTCGGCCGACGCCTCGTCGGTGCCGTGGTAGCCGATGACGATGCGGTCGTAGGCCGAGAAGTCGAACGGGGGCGGCAACACGGTCGGTTCCGTACTTGAGAGGAACCGGCGGCTGACGCCAGCATAATACCATACCTCGGTCGGAGTTCCGGCGACAGTTCGGGAGACGGCTGCGAAATCGCCTGCCGAACCCGCCCGCCATCGGCCGTGTCCTTGCTCGGAAACTCACGGGGCCACGCCATCAACGCCGTCAACTTCTACCACCTCAACGAGCCGTTCGGCGAGTTCTCCAACTTCGCCGCGTTCCCGATCACCCTCGGCGGCCACCGCTGGCCGACCTCGGAGCACTACTTCCAGGCCCAGAAGTTCGAGGACGAGGCCTACCGCGACAAGGTCCGCGCGGCCAAGTCGCCGATGATCGCCGCCCGCCTCGGCCGCAGCCGCAAGGTCAAACTTCGGCGCGACTGGGAGTCGGTCAAGGTCGGCGTGATGCGCGACGCGGTCACCGCCAAGTTCACGCAGCACGACGACTTGCGCGCCCTGCTGCTCTCGACCGGCGACGCCAAGCTCGTCGAGCACACCGAAAACGACGACGACTGGGGCGACGGAGGCGACGGCAGCGGCCAGAACTGGCTCGGCCGCATCCTGACGCAAGTCCGCGAGGAACTGCGGGCGGCATCGCCGAAGTGATCGCCGATTTGCCGCTTGACGCCGGCCGGGCGGTCTGAGAAGGTAAGAGTCCTGCCTGACGCCACGTTCCCCGCCGCGCCGCCTCCCTCGGCACCCCGGCCGGAGACCGCCATGTTCCGACTCGACCTCGGCTCCTCCGCCTCGTACTGCGACGGCCACTCGCGCCGCAGCTTCCTGCAACTCGGCGTCGCCGGCATGGCCAGCCTCGGCCTGCCTGGACTGCTCCGCGCCAAGGAGGCGTCGGCCCCGGCGGCGAGTCCGCGCGGCACGTCGGTCATCCTGATCTGGCTCGACGGCGGCCCCGGCCACATGGACACCTACGACCTGAAGCCGGACGCCCCGGCCGAGTACCGCGGGATTTGGAAGCCGATCCGCACCAACGTGCCCGGCCTCGACGTGACCGAACTCTTCCCCAAGCAGGCCAAGGTCGCCGACAAGTTCTCCGTCGTCCGGTCGATGCACCACGACACCGGCGACCACTTCGCCGGGGCCCACCGCATGCTCACGGCCAAGGACCTCGGCGTCACCGGGGCCAACACCGCCCAGAAGGCCCCCGGCATCGGCGCGATCGTGAACCGCGAGATCGGCGCGCGGGTCCGGGGGATGCCGGGCTACGTCGCCGCCCCGCACGCCGGCAGCGTCGGCCTCAGCCCCGGCTACTTCGGCGGCCACATGCTCGGCAAGTCCCACGACCCGTTCCTGACCGGCGACCCCAACGTCGCCGACTTCCAGGTGCGCAACCTCAACCTCGCCGGCGGCCTGACCCTCGACAAGCTCGAAGACCGCCGCACACTGCTGAGCCACTTCGACAAGGCCCAGGCGAGCCTCGACGGCCACCCGGCGGCGCGGGCGATGGACCGCTTCGGCCGCGAGGCGTTCGACTTCATCACCGGCCCGACAGCCCGCACGGCGTTCAACGTCGGCAAGGAAGACGCGAAGTTGCGCGACCGCTACGGCCGCAACAGTTGGGGCCAATCGACGCTGCTGGCCCGGCGGTTGGTGGAGGCCGGCTCGACCTTCGTGACGGTCCACTTCGGCGGCTGGGACCACCACTGGAACCTCAAGGCCGGCTACGACGACTACCTGCCCAAGGTCGATGCGGCCGTGGCGACCTTATTTGAGGACTTGAGCGACCGCGGCCTGCTAGCCACGACCCTCGTGGTCCTGTGCGGCGAGTTCGGCCGGACGCCGAAGATGAACGACGGCGGCAACGGCGGCGCGCCGATGAGCATGGGCACGCCCGGCCGCGACCACTGGGGCGGCGCGATGTCGGTGCTGATGGGCGGCGGCGGCGTCAAGGGCGGCATGGTCGTCGGCGCGACCGACCGCCTGGGCCAGGCCCCGCTGACCCGCGCGGTGACGCCGTCGAACCTGCACGCGACGATCTACCGCGTGCTGGGCATCGACCCGAAGTTGCAAATCCTCGACCCCGGCGGCCGCCCGGTCAACGTCCTCGACGACCCCGAGCCGATCGGCGAACTGCTCTGACCCCCAGGCGAGCCGGGAGAATGGGGGCCGAACCGACTTGCGGCGGGCGTCGCGCTTTCGGACAATGTGTTGGAGAAACGCCGCCCTGCCGGTTATGAATGACTTGAGCCGCGTCGCCGGCCCACACCTCGGACAGGCCATTCTGAATCCTCTCCCGGAGAGAACGTGACCAAGAAAACTCGCCTCCCCCGCTACGCCCTCGGCTTCGCGGTCCTCGCCCTCGCCGCCCCGGCGTTCGCCCAGACACCCCCGACCCCGCCCGAAGGCAAGAAAGCCGAGGGCAAAGTGACCACGTCGGACGCCCCCAAGCCCGAAGTCAAGAAGCCGGACGCGCCGGCGGGGCCGGACCCCGCCAAGTGCCCCGTGATCGGGGCAGTCGCCGAGAAGCCGCCGGCCGCCGCGCCCTACGGCAAGGCCGACTGGTTCCCGAACCAGTTGCGGCTCGAAGTGCTCAACCAGCACTCGCCCAAGGGCAACCCGATGGGGGCCGACTTCGACTACGCCGCCGAGTTCAACACGCTGGACCTCGAAGCGGTCAAGAAGGACATCACCAAGGTCTTAACGACCTCGCAAGAGTGGTGGCCGGCCGACTACGGCCACTACGGCCCGCTGATGATCCGCCTCGCCTGGCACAGCGCGGGGACGTACCGCGTCGCCGACGGCCGCGGCGGCGCGGCGTCGGGGATCCTGCGCCTCGCCCCAGTCGGCAGTTGGCCCGACAACGCCAACCTCGACAAGGCCCGTCGGCTGCTGTGGCCAGTCAAGCAGAAGTACGGCCGCAAGCTGTCGTGGGCCGACCTGATGATCCTCAGCGGCAACTGCGCCCTCGACTCGATGGGCTTCAAGACGTTCGGCTTCGCCGGCGGCCGCGTCGACACCTGGGAGCCGGACTCCGACATCTATTGGGGTTCGGAGACCAAGTGGCTCGACGACAAGCGCCACACCGCGGACCGCAAGCTCGAACAGCCCCTCGGGGCCACCCAGATGGGCCTGATCTATGTCAACCCCGAAGGCCCCAACGGCAAGCCCGACCCGCTCGCCGCCGCGAAGGACATCCGCGAGACCTTCGGCCGCATGGCGATGAACGACGAGGAGACGGTCGCCCTGATCGCCGGCGGCCACACGCTGGGTAAGTCCCACGGCGCGGCCAACCCCGAGGGCAAAGTCGGCCCGGAGCCGGAGCGCGCCGCCCTCGAGCAGCAGGGCCTCGGCTGGAAGAGCAGCTTCGGCAAGGGCAGCGGCGGCGACGCCATCACCAGCGGCCTCGAAGGCGCGTGGACCTCGACGCCGATCAAGTGGTCCAACGGCTACTTCGACAACCTCTTCGGCAACGAGTGGCAGTTGGCCAAGGGGTCCGGCGGCGCGTGGCAGTGGTACCCGAAGGGCGAGCCGGTCAAGAACGTGCCGGACGCCCACGACCCCAAGAAGTCGCACACCGCGATGATGTTCACGACCGACATGGCGCTGCGGATGGACCCGGCCTACGAGAAGGTCTCGAAGCGCTTCCACGACAACCCCAAGGAGTTCGACGCCGCGTTCGCCAAGGCCTGGTACAAGCTGACGCACCGCGACATGGGGCCGGTCTCGCGGCTGCTCGGGCCGACCGTGCCGCCGGCGCAACTGTGGCAAGACCCCGTCCCCGCCGCCGATCACAAGCTCATCGACAAGGCCGACGCCGACGCGCTGAAGGGCAAGATCCTCGCCTCGGGCCTGTCGGTGTCGCAACTCGTCTCGACGGCCTGGAGTTCCGCGGCCACTTACCGCGGCACCGACAAGCGCGGCGGGGCCAACGGGGCGCGACTCCGCCTCGCCCCGCAGAAGGACTGGAAGGTCAACCAGCCCGAGGAACTCGCCAAGGTGCTGCCGATCCTCGAGAAGCTCACCGCCGACTTCAACGCCTCGCTGGCCGGCGGCAAGAAAGTTTCGCTCGCCGACGTGATCGTGCTGGGCGGCTGCGCGGCGGTCGAGCAGGCGGCGAAGAAGGCCGGGCACGACGTCAGCGTCCCGTTCACCCCCGGCCGCACCGACGCCACGCAGGAGCAGACCGACGTGGCCTCGATGGCCCCGCTGGAGCCGACCTCCGACGGCTTCCGCAACTACTTCAGCCGCGAGCAGACCCGCCCCGGCGAGGCCCTGCTCGTCGATCGGGCCAACCTCCTGACGCTCAGCGCCCCGGAGATGACTGTTCTTGTCGGCGGGATGCGGGTGCTCAACGCCAACTCCGGCAACGCGCAACTCGGCGTGTTCACGGCGCGCCCCGAGGTGCTGACCAACGACTTCTTCGTGAACCTGATGGACGGCGAGACGCAGTGGAAGAAGTCCGCGGTGTGCGAGCACTTCTACGAGGGCCGCGACCGCAAGACCGGCAAGGTCAAGTGGACCGCGAGTTCGGTCGACCTGGTGTTCGGCTCGAACTCGCAGCTCCGCGCCATCGCCGAGGTCTACGCCTGTGACGACGCGAAGGAGAAGTTCGTGACCGACTTCGTGGCGGCGTGGGTCAAGGTGATGAACCTCGACCGCTTCGACCTGAAGTCCGCCGCCCGCGTCCCGGCCAAGGTCGCGGCGCGGTAAGGGGCTGAACCGCCGGTCACAGTGCGGGCGGTTGCGGGCGATCGCGTCCGCAACCGCCCGCGACTCATGACGAACCCCGCCCGACACTTCCTGGTCACCCGTCGGACGTCCGTTCGGGCACGTTCTTCAGTCGAAGGGGTCCGTCGCCGGGTGAGGGGCCAACCCGCGACTCGCCGACGGTTTCCGCCGGCCGGCCGGCATGATGAGAGTAAAATGTGCTAGGCTGCAACCGGTCACCTCTGCCCCCATCGCGGACGGGTATGCTCGATACGTCCGCGACACTACTGGAGCGGCTGAAGGAACCGGGCTCGCCGGAGTGGTCCCGGTTCGTCGCGCTCTACACGCCGCTGATTTACCACCGGGCGAAGCGGCTCGGCCTCGGCCCGGACGACGCCGCCGACTTGGTCCAGGAGGTCCTGGCGGTCGCCGTCCGGCGGATGCCGACGTTCGAGTACCGGCCGACCCAGAGCTTCCGCGGCTGGCTGCACACCGTCACCTGCAACCAGTGGAGGCGGTCGCTGCGGGGCCGCGACCCGGTGGCCGTCGGCTCGCTCGGGGACTCTGAAGACCCGCGGGCGGACACGCCGGACGCGGGCGAGGACCGCGAGCACGCCCGCATCCTGGTCGGACGCGGCCTCGACCTGATCCGCGGGGAATTCTCGGTCGCCGCCTGGCAGGCCTTCGAGGCGCACGTGCTGCACGCCCGGCCGGCGGGCGAAGTCGCGGCCGACCTGGGCCTCCAACTCGGCACGGTCTACGCCGCCAAGTCGCGGGTGCTGGCCCGGCTGCGGGTGGCCCTCGAAGGGTTCGTGGAACTGGACTGAGCCGGTCGCCGGCGAGTTCCCGCAAGGTTTCCCCGCCCGCCCGGCTACTGGAGTCCAGGCCGCCCACCGATCCCCCGCCCGGTCGCCCCATGCCCCGCCCGACCCACCACCCGTCCGAGTGCCCGGACGCGCCGACGCTGGAGCGGTTGCTCGCCGGCGACGTGCCGACCGACGCGATCGACGACCTGTGCCACCACCTCGAAGGCTGCCCGCGCTGCGCCGCCCGCGCCGGCGAGTCGCCGACCCGCGGGCCGCTCGCCGCCTTACTGACCGAGTGCCCCACCGGACGCCCGGACGACCCGAGCCTGAACGCCCTCCTCGCCGCGGTCGGGGGCGACGACGGCATCTCCGGCGGCTCGGACGAGTCCCCACTCCTTGAGCCGCCCGACCGGCCGGGCGACCTCGGCCGGTTGGGCCCGTACCGGCTGACCGCGCGGCTCGGGGCGGGCGGCATGGGCGTCGTCTTCCGCGGCGAGGACGACTCGCTGAACCGTGCGGTGGCCGTCAAAGTGTCGCGGCAACACTTCGCCCGGCAGGCGACCTTCCGCGCCCGCTTCTTGCGCGAAGCCCGCGCCGGCCGTCGGCGGGGACCACGTCGTCGCGATCCACCAGGTCGGCGAGGCCAACGGCGTGCCGTTCCTGGCGATGGAACTGCTCGCCGGCGAGTCGCTGGCCGGGCGGCTGGCGCGGGGCGGGGCGGTGCCGGTCGCGGAGGCGGTCCGCGTCGCCCAGGGTATCGCGGCCGGGCTGGCGGCGCACGCGGCGGGCGTCCTGCACCGCGACATCAAGCCGGCGAACGTCTGGCTGGAGGCCGGCACCGGGCGGGTGAAGTTGCTCGACTTCGGGCTGGCCAAGCCGATGGCCGGGGCCGACCTGACGCAGGCCGGCGAACTCGCGGGGACGCCGAGTTACGTCGCCCCGGAGCAAGCCGCCGGCCGGGCGACCGACCACCGCGCCGACCTGTTCAGCTTGGGTTGCGTGCTGTACGAACTGACGACCGGCCGCCGACCGTTCCCCGGCGAAACGGCGTGGGCCGCCCTGACCGCCCTGGCGACCGTGACCCCGCCCCGGCCGCGCGCCGTCAACCCGGCCGTGCCCCCGGCCCTCGACGCGCTCATCGTGCGGCTGCTCAAGAAGGACCCGGCCGGGCGGCCCGCGTCGGCCGCCGCCGTCGGTACGGAACTCGCGACCGTCGCGGCCGGTCGCCGCCGCTCCCGGCGTCCGTCGCCGTCGGGGCCGTCGCGGTCGTGGCCCTCCTGGCGACGCTCGCCCTGACGCGCCCCGGCGACCCGAACCCGGCCCCGCCCGCCGTGAGGGTCGGGCGAGGCGACGACGCGGGGTTCACGGTCGTCTGGTCCGAAGACTTCGAGCACGGGGCGACCGACTGGCGATTCGGTTACGCCGCGACCGCCGCGACGAGCGGGATGGACGCGACGGAGGGGGACCGGACGTTGCGACTGACGCCGAAGGCCGAGCAGCCGGCGAACGCCACCCGCGCGCTAGGCGTCGGCCCGCCGTTCACCGTGGCCGCGCGGGTGCGCTACCCCGCCACGCCGCCGGTGTCCGGCCGCTACCCGTGGCGGTTCAAGGTCAACCTCCAGGACGCCGCCGGGGCGCAACCGCTGCTCGACGACCAGTGCGTCTTGCCGGCCGAGTGGTCCGACGTGCGGGTCCGCTACGCGGCCCTCGGGTTCGCCGCCGAGACGACGGTCTGGGTCAACGGCCGCCCGGTCCACTACGCCCTGCGGCCGGTCGCGCTGGCGGACAACGCCTGGACGCACCTCGAACTAATTGCCGGCAACGGCGACGCGGGGTTCGACGACGTCCGACTCCTGACCGAGGACGACCCCACCGCGGCGGGCGAGTGGTCGGCGGCGATGGCGGCGGCCGCGCTCGACCCGTCCCCCGCGACGAAGGCCCGACTCGTGGCGTTCGCCGACCGAAACTCCGGCGACCGCTGGCTCGCCGCCGCCGCCCGCTGGCAGGCCGACCGGGTTCCGGCGACGCTCGCCCCGTCACTCACGGTCGCCCACGACAACCGCTCCGCGCGGGCGGTCGCCTTCACCCGCGACGGCCGGACGCTCGTGACGGCCGGCGGCGACGGGCGGGTCCGGGTGTTCGACGCGGCGACCGGCAGTCGGACCGCGAGTTGGGGCACGACCCGGTTCGTCGTCCCCGCCCTGGCGGTCCTGCCGGACGGCACCGTCGTCGCGCCGGCCGACTTGACCGGCCGGGTGCAGGCGTGGGGCCTCGACGGCACGCCGGCGTTCGAGCTGCGCGGTCACACCGAACAGGTCCTCTCGCTGGTGGCGACCGCCGACGGACGGACGGTCGTGACCGCCGGGCGGGACGGCACCGTCCGCCGCTGGGACGTGGCGACCCGCAAGGTTGTCGGCACGGTCGCGGAATTCGGCCGGGTCAACACGATCGCGGCCGTCGTTTCGTCCGACGGGTCCGCCACCGCCGCCGGGGGCGAGCGCCGGCCGGCCAAGTTGAACGGCCTCGACCTCGCGCCCAAAGTGCGGCTGCCGCTGGCGCTGTCGGCGGACGGCACCCGCCTCGCCGCGGCCGGGGCGAACGACGCCTTGCAACTCTGGACGACGGGCGACCGGACCCTCGGTGTGACCGCCCCGGACGCCGGGCGGACCGCGACCTGCGGCGGCTTCTCCCCGGACGGCAAGTGGCTGGCGGTCGGCCGAAGCGACGGCGGCCTCGAACTCCGCGACGCCGCCACCGCCCGCCCCGTCGCGCGGCTCGTCGGTCACACCGATTGCGTCTACTCCGTCGCCTTCTCGCCGGACGGACGGACGCTCGGATCGGGCAGCCAGGACAACTCCGTGATGCTCTGGAAACTCCCCGTCTTGCCCACGCCATAAATCTTTCGCGGCGGGCGAGTCCGGCCCCGTTTCCCGCCGACGCCTCCCGAAATCCTGCCGATTTCCGCAAGGCTTTTCGACCCGCCAACCTACTGGAGCGGTGACACCCCGCCGCAGGCATTCCCCTGTCGCCCGGTGCGGAGAGCCACCCCGATGAAGACGCCGCGCCCGACCCGCACGCCGAAGCCCCAATCGCGCCCGACCCGCCTCGGCATCGAGGCACTGGAAGACCGCACGCTGCCCGCCCTCACGTCGTGGCTCGGCGGCGTCGGCACCTGGCTGACCGCCTCGCAGTGGTCGGCCGGCACCCCGAACCTCGCAAACAACGCGAACGTCAGTGCGGCGACGGCGTCTGATGTTTCGCTGACGGGTCGCAGTCAGGCGGCGTCGCTGACCGTCGGCGGCGGTACCGACACGCAAGCCGTGAACCTCGCCGGCAACACGCTCGACACGCGCTCGGCCGTCACGGTCGTCGCCGGCGGGTCACTCAGCCTCGGCGGCGGCACGATCGACGTGCGCGGGCCGCTCGCCTTCGCCCCGGCCGTCACCACGGCGGCCCCCGTGCGGGCCACGCTGCTCGCCGCCGACTTCAACGCCGACGGCCGCACCGACGCCGCCGTCGCCGACGGGCTGAGCGCGTCCGCCACGGTCCTGCTCTCGAACGGCGACGGCACTTTCACCTCGTCGTCGGTCGGCCTGCCGATCGCCCCGCGTTACCTCGCCGCGGCCGACTTCGACGGCGACGGCAAGCTCGACCTGATCGCCGCCGCGGGCGCGGCCCTCGTCGTCAAGCGCGGCAACGGCGACGGCACTTTCGGCGCGGCGACCACGACCGCCCTCGGCGTGTTCTCCCTCAGCGGCCTCGCGGTCGGCGACTTCGCCGGCAACGGCCGCGTGGACATCGCCCTCGGCGACGCTAGCGTCCGCCAGGTCATCCTGATGCGCAACACGGCCGGCGGGCTGGTGCGGCAAGACCTCTCGACCGGCACGAACACTTCCAACAGCCTGACCGCGGCCGACCTGAACCGGGACGGCCGACTCGACCTGATCGCCACGAGCTACGAGGGCAACGTCGTCGTCCTCGACTCGCGGCCCGGCAGCACGTTCGGGCTGGCCGCCTACCCCGCCACCGGCAACCCGCGCCAGGCGACCGTGGCCGACGTGACCGGCGACGGCTGGCTCGACGTGATCGCCGTGGACGACGGCAGCGACCAGTTCATCGCGATCTCGCAGGTCCGCGTCTTCCCGAACGCCGGCGACGGCACTCTTGGGGCGCGCACCGACTACGCCGTCGGCGCGTACGCCTTTACTACCCGCGTGACCGCCGCCGACTTCAACGGCGACGGCCGGCCCGACCTCGCGGTCAACGCCGCCGGCAGCGGCCTGGTCGTGCTGGAGAACCTCGGCGGCGGGCTGTTCGACCCGCAGTTCTTCGGCACGGGGTCGCACGGCGAGGTCGCCGTCGGCAACTTCGCCGGCGACGGGCAGCTCGACCTCCTCAGCAGCGTCGATGTCGGCGGCACGCCGTCGGTGGCCGTGACGGCGAACGCCCGCGGGACGACCACGAATCAGGGCCGGTTCGCCGGGCCGGGCGTCGTGGCCGGCAACTTCTCCCAGGCCGCCGGCGGTACCCTCGACCTGACGGCGACCTCGGCGGCGGTTTACGACAAGCTCACCGTGACCGGGGCCGCGGCGCTGGGCGGCGAGTTGCGGCTGACCCTCGCCGGCGGGTTCAGCCCGACCGTCGGCACCGGCCTCGACCTGCTCAGCGCGAACGTCACCGGGTCGTTCGCCAAGGTCAGCGTCGTGAACCTGCCGGCCGGTCTGAAGGCGACGCCGGCGTACTCGGCCGGCGGCGTCCGGCTCACCTTCGAGTCGAGCGTTGTCCCCGGCGGCGACGCGGCGGCGCTCATCAGCGCCTTCAGCGACGGCTACGCCAACCTCCGCGCCGAACTCCCCGACCTGGTCGCGACGGTCACCGGCGACGGCACCGCCCGCCCGGTCTTGCCGGCCGCCTTCACGAGTGCCCTGAGTGGCGCGCTCACCGGGCTGCTGCCGGCGCGCGACTTCTCGGCGATCGACGGCACGGCGGCTGGGCTGCAAAGCTTCTTGACGACGACGGCCGGCTTCACCGGGGTGACGGTCGCCGCCGACGGCAAGTCAGCCGTCGGGACGCTGACGTTGAGCCTCAACGAGGCCCCCGGCTCCGCGGGCGGCTACGCGCTGCCGTACCTCGCCGCGCTGCCGGGCACGCTGGGCTGGAACACGACCGGGGCGACCCTCACGCTGACGATGGGCGTCGATGCGGCCGGCTTTTACGTCTCGACCGCGAGCGGGTTGAGCGTCCCCGTCGCCCTCGACTTCTCGGCCGACGCCGTCACCGTGTTCGCCGGCAAGCTCAGCATCGACAGCGCCAGCGGCGGCTTCACCTCGGCCTACACGGTCACGCTCGCGGACGCCGGCGGCGGCCTGGCGCGGCCCGGCACCGACCTCGCCGCCGGCTCGAAGGTCGCGGCGATCGGCGACCTCAACGCCCTGGTGCTCGACGCCGAGGCCTCGCTCAGCGTGCCGGGGTTCACTGCCCCGGACGGCAGCGGCTTCACGATCCCGATGGCGGGGACGATCGCCAAGGCCCGCGGCTGGGAGGTCACCTACGACTTCAACGCGCAGATCGATTCGATCGGCCTGTCGCTCGACCAGTTCCAGGTCAACCGGCTCGCCTTCGGCATCTCGGGGACGTTCGCCAGCGCCGCCGACGTGACGGTCACCGTCGGCGGCGAGATCGCCATCAACCCGGACGGCAACGGCGACATCACCGTCGCCGTTGACGGCGCGTTCACCAACACCGGCTTCTCGATCACGGGCGGCGTGACCGTCGCCGGCGACCGCAGCTTCGGCTTCGCCGGGTTCGCGCTCGCGCTCACCGACTTCAACGTGGCGGCGAAGTTCGGCGTGAGTAACTGGGCGATTCCGCACGTCAACGCCGCGCTGTCGATCGACGCGAAGGCGGCTTCACTCTCCGCGCCGGGCGGCAGCGGGCTGAGCGCCACCGGGCTGAGCGGTTTCCTCGACAGCTCCGGGCAGTTCTCGCTCACGGCCGCGACGGCGAAACTGGCGGTCGGCGACCTGCTCAGCGTCAACGTCACCGGCCTGGCGATCCGCGCCGGCAAGGGCCTCGCCCCGGAAACGCCGCTGTTCCAGGTCGCCACCGCGACGACGACGCTCGGCTTCCTCACGGCGGCCCTCGGCGGCGCGCCGGTGGTGACCGTCACCGACCTGAGCTTCCGGGCCAGCGGCAAGTTCGGCCTCGGCGGCGTCAGCGT
>JANXTD010000367.1 GCA_025352585.1 Fimbriiglobus sp. | reverse complement strand
ACGCTGACGCTTCCGGTTCGCCTTTACTTCATGAGCGGCTTCACGAACTCGAGGGTCGCCCACAGTGCCACGCGGTCGCCTGATCGGTAGATCCGCACTTCGACGCTCTTGCCCGCCTCCAGCACCGGCAACAGGTTGCCCAGCTCTCGCTCCAGGTCGGCGACCGGCCGGGCTTCATAGCCGGCGAGGAACTTCGCCACGGTCGCCCGGTGGTCGCGTAAGTAGGCGTGGCAGTCGGTCAGTGAGAGGCGCAACAGCGGCCGGTTCTCGACCGAGCGTGTCGAGGGGGTCACGCGCACGTCCGGGTGGCTGGCCACGACGGCGTAGCCGGAGTCGGCGGCGACGCGGTACGACGGGGCGAAGCCGGCCGGGAAGCCGCGCGGGTTCTCGGCGGTCAGGCCGTCGGCGGTCGGCCGTAGCGTCACCTGGTCGGCGTGCTTGCGGTTGTAGTCGACGCGCCACAAATGCATCAGCGTGTCGAGGCCCTGGCGTAGCGGCGGGGCGAGCCGGGGGGCGTCGGCGCGGGTCGGGCCGAGGCGGACGGTCAGCGCCGCTTCGAGGGTCGGTGCGGTTGCGCTGGGGCGCACCCAGAACGCCAAGTCCGGGCCGAGTTGGTCGATCACCATGGGCAGGGCGTCGCGGCCGACGGCGGGGCCGACGGCGTCGTCGATCTGCTTCCGCAACGCGGTGCCGGCGTCGGGCTGGAACGGCGACACCACGTCGAGGAGCGTGCGCAAGTTGAGGTCGCCGTGGACGGCGACGAGGGCGTCGGCCGGGGCGACGACGCCCGGCGACGGGTTTGCCGGCGGCGTCAGCAGGCGTCGCCACTCGGGGGGCAGGCGGGCGTTGTCCACCTCGATGGCGACGCGCACGGTCAAGTTCTCCCCGGCGGCGGCGCTGAGCGCGAGGCCGTCGAGGGCGGCCCAGACTTTGGCGAACTGCGTGTAGTACGCGCGGTCGCTCGCGTCGGGGCCGTTGGCGGCGCGGGCGGCACACGAGGCGTCGAGGGCGCGGGGGTTGAACAGCGCGACCAGGGTGCTGCGGCCGTCGTCGAGGGCGAGCCACTTCGGCACCGGCGTGGCGTCCGGCGTCGCCGACTTGCTCAGGATCGCGTGCAACGTCGCCTCGCGGTTGGTCAGCACGAACGTCCCGCCGTGGGACGCGTAGAACTCGCGGCCCATGTTCGCCTTCTCGCGCACACTGTAACGCAGCCCGGCGTGCTGGGCCGGCCGCACCGCCGTGACCTCGCCGGTCGCCTGCTGGAGCTTCGTCACGCGCTCCACCAGGCGTTCGAGGGCGGCGGGGTCGCGTGGGCGGACGAGCATCGTGCCGGTGTCGGTCTCGGGCTTGCCGGGGTCGCCGGGCTGGAAGGCGAAGACGACCGCCTCGCCGAAAATGTCGTCACGTAATTCGTCGGCCGTGACGCCGAGTTGGGCGGTCACGAAGTCGCGCACGGCGGCTAACTTCTCGGCCTCCTTAGGGTCGAGGAACTGCTTGACCAGCGGCGAGGTGCTCAGCCACGCCGCCATCGGCGACTCGCCGAGCGTTTTCAACTGCGGCCCGAGGTTGCGCACCACGAACACCACGGCGGCGTCCGGCGGCACGAGCGGCTTCAGCGGCGCGATGGGGTCGGCCGCGAACGCCGGCGTGCCGAGGGCCAGCGCCACGAAGGCGGCGAGGAGGCAGCGAATCATCGCGTCGCCTCCGGGTCGGCCGCCGAGAGTTGCCGCACGTCCTTGAGGAAGAAGTTCACCGCGCGGCGGGTCGTGTCGGTCAGCGGGTCGAGCATCGCCACCGACGCCGACGGCATGGGCACTTCGACCACCGGCGGAGTGACTTCGACCGTCTCGGTCATGCCGGCGAGCAGGTTCCGCGTCGGGGCCAAGGCCGTCTCGCCGGCCCGCTGCGTGACACTGGCCAGCGCGTCGCGCACGTCGCCGAGCGGGTCGGCCGGCGTCACCGGCGTCGGGGCGACCGGCGTGACCACGACGAGTTCGACATGGGGGCGCGGACGCAAGCCGTCGGCCGCCAGCCCGACGGCGAACAGCAGCGCCGCGGCGACGCCGACCCGGCCGGCCCAGCGTCGCCGTTGTTGCTGCCGGCGGTCGCGCACGACGGCGACGAAGGCGCGGTCGGCGAAGCCGGTCGGCGCGGCGACCGGCTCGGCCCGCAGCGACTTCATGAGCCGGCAGGCGGGGCAGGGGGCTTCGCGGCAGTCAGGGCAGGGCGGGGTCATCGGGTCGCCGGGGGGGTGGGGGGTTCGGGCGGGGGTACGTGGCCGAGGCGTTGCAGTTCGCTCAATACTTGCTGCCGCGCCCGGTGCAGCCAGGTCTTCACGGTGCCGACCGGCCGGCCGACCGCCACCGCGATCTCGTCGTAGGGCAACGCCTGCTCGTGGTACAGCAAGAACACCTCACGGTACTCCGCCCGCAAGGCGTCGATCACGCCACGCAGCGCCGCCGTCAGCTCGTTGGCCGGCGCGTCGGGCGGGCGGGCCGGCACGTCGCTGAGGAACTCCGTCGGCTCCGGCAGTTTCGCCCGCTTGCCGAGCCAGGTCCGGCAGCGGTTCACCGTGATGCTCAGCACCCACGGCTTCAGTGGCCGCGTCGAGTCCCACGTCTTCAAGGAGCGGAACACGCGCAGGAAGACTTCTTGCGCCACGTCTTCCGCGTCGTGCCGGTGCCGCAGCATCTTGAGGCTGACGGCGAACACGTCGGCCTCGAAGCGGGCGATCAGTTCGCGGGTGGCGTCCGGCTCGCTGCGCAGGCAGCGGCAAGCGAGTTCCTCATCGGTGGGCACGCCGACCCCCTTGCCCGTGACTACTCGCGCGGCCGGCGGAAAGTTTCATGACGGGAGTTCGGCGGAGGTGTGGCGAGATTGCCCGAGACGCAACTCCGTCTGCAGCCGGTCGCGGTGGGGCCGGTCTTCCGGCCCTAGGCCGGTCTTCTGTAGCCGGTCGCTGTG
>JANXTD010000160.1 GCA_025352585.1 Fimbriiglobus sp. | reverse complement strand
AACGAGAACGGCCTGTCGGTGTTCCCCAAGGACATCGAGAGCCTCGCGAAGTGGAACGCCAAGGCCGAGCCGGACACCGAGATCGCCTTCACGCCGGCGCGCGTGCTGCTGCAAGACTTCACCGGCGTGCCGTGCGTCGTCGATCTGGCCGCGATGCGTGACGGCATCCAACGCCTCGGCGGCGACCCCGGCCGCATCAACCCACTCGTGCCGTGCGAGCTGGTGATCGACCACTCAGTCCAGGTCGACGAGTCCGGCACGCCGGGGTCGTTCGAGCACAACACCAAGCTCGAGTACGAGCGCAACCAGGAGCGTTACGTCTTCCTGCGGTGGGGCCAGACGGCGTTCCGCAACTTTAAGGTCGTGCCGCCGGAGACGGGCATCGTCCACCAGGTGAACCTCGAGTTCCTGGCCCGCGTGACCTTCGTCGATGGCAAGGGCGTCGCGTACCCCGACACGCTCGTCGGCACCGACTCGCACACGACGATGGTCAACGGCCTCGGCGTGTTGGGCTGGGGCGTCGGCGGCATCGAGGCCGAGGCGGCGATGCTGGGCCAGCCGGTGACGATGCTCATCCCGCAGGTCGTCGGCTTCAAGATGTTCGGCCGGCTCAAGGAGGGCACCACCGCCACCGACTTGGTCCTCACCGTCACGCAAATCCTGCGCAAGAAGGGCGTCGTCGGCAAGTTCGTCGAGTTCTTCGGCGACGGCCTGGCGGACCTCTCGCTGGCCGACCGGGCGACGATCGCCAACATGGCCCCCGAGTACGGCGCGACCTGCGGCATCTTCCCCGTCGATGCCGAGACCCTGCGCTACCTGCGGACCACCGGCCGGCCCGAAGAGCAGATCGCGCTGGTGGAGGCGTATTACAAGGCGCAGGGGCTGTTCCACTCCGTCGGCTTCCCGGAGGCGACGTACACCGACGTGGTCGAACTCGACCTGGGCACCGTCGAGCCGAGCCTGGCCGGGCCGAGCCGCCCGCAGGACCGCGTGGCGCTCAAGGACGTGAAGTCGTCGTTCCACGCGGCGTTGCCGAAGCTCAAGGAGGCGGCCGTCGCGGCCAACCTCAAGGCCAAGACGACGCTGCCGCTGGCCGGGCAAACGTCCGACCCCGTCGATCCGGCGAGTGCCCCGGCGCTGCACGACGGCTCGGTGGTCATCGCCGCGATCACGAGCTGCACCAACACGTCGAACCCGAGTGTCATGATGGCCGCGGGGCTGCTCGCCAAGAAGGCGGCGGCGCGGGGGCTGACCTCGAAGCCGTGGGTCAAGACGAGCCTCGCCCCCGGCTCGAAGGCCGTCACCGATTACTTGACGCAGGCCAACCTACTGCCCGAGTTGGAGAAGCTGCGCTTCCACGTCGTCGGTTACGGCTGCACGACCTGCATCGGCAACAGCGGCCCGCTGCCGGAGTCGTTCACGAAGGAGATTCACGGCAGTTCGCTGGTGGTGTCGGCGGTGCTGTCGGGCAACCGCAACTTCGAGGGCCGCGTCCACGCCGACGTGCGGGCCAACTACCTCGCCTCGCCGCCGCTCGTCGTCGCTTACGCCCTCGCCGGCCGCGTCGATATCAACTGGGACAGCGAGCCGCTGGGCACCGGAAGCGACGGCACTGACGTGTACCTCAAAGACGTCTGGCCGACGCAAGCCGAGGTCGCCGAGGTCGTCGGCTCCGCCATTTCGCGCGAGGCCTTCGAGCGCATCTACGCCCACGTCTACGACGGCGACGCCAACTGGCAGGCGCTGCAAGTGCCGACCGGCGAGCGCTACTCGTGGGTGCCGGAGTCAACCTACATCGCCAACCCGCCCTACTTCGACGGCATGACCGTCGCCCCGCCGGCGGTGGGCGAAATCACCGGGGCGCGGGTGCTGGCCCTGCTGGGCAACAGCATCACGACCGACCACATCTCCCCCGCCGGCGGCATCGCCAAAACCTCGCCCGCCGCGAAGTACCTGATGAGTCACGGCGTCGAGCCGAAGGACTTCAACCAGTACGGGGCGCGGCGGGGCCACCACGAAGTCATGGTGCGCGGGACGTTCGCCAACGTGCGGCTGAAGAACCAGCTCGTCCCCGGCGTCGAGGGCGGCGTGACGAAGTACCTGCCGACCGGCGAGCAACTGTCGATCTACGACGCCTCCATGAAGTACCAGGCCGACGGCACGCCGCTGGTCGTGATCGGCGGCACCGAGTACGGCAGCGGGTCGAGCCGCGACTGGGCCGCCAAGGGCACGCGGCTACTCGGCGTGAAGGTGGTCATCGCCGAGAGTTACGAGCGCATCCACCGCAGCAACCTCGTCGGCATGGGCGTCTTGCCGCTGCAGTTCAAGGCCGGCCAAGGCGCGGCGAGCCTGGGGCTGACCGGCGAGGAGACGTACGACATCCACGGCCTGGTCCACGGCCTCGGCGACAACTTCGCCACGACGAAGGAGCTGAGCGTCACGGCGACTCGGCCGGACGGCACGGTGAAGAGCTTCACGGCGCTGTGCCGCATCGACACCCCGCAAGAGGTGCTCTACTACCAGCACGGCGGGATTCTGCCGTACGTCATGCGGCAACTGCTGAACAAGTAGCGCCGCGGCGTCACAGCAGCAGATCCGCCACGCGCACGACGGCCGCCGGCACCGCCGACGGCGACACGGCCCCCGCCGGGCCGACAACCTGCTGCGTAGCGTAGTCGCCGGCCTGCGGGTCGCGGTAGACGAGCAGTCGCCGGCCGTTGACATCGACGACCCAATACTCGGGGACGCCGGCGCGGGCGTACAGCAACCGCTTCTCGTGGGTGTCGAACGCCAGCGACGAGTCGGCCACTTCGACCACCAGCACCGCCGCCGTCGGGTGCCCGGTGCTGCCGCGCGGCGTGCCGGCGACGACCGCCAGGTCGGGTTCGGGGTCGAGGTCTTGGCCCAGAACCAAAGGCGACTGCCCGCGGATCCGCCAGCCGGCCCCGAACGCCGCCCGCACCGCCGCCTCGACGAGTTCGAGCGTGATCGCGTGCGGCGGGTTCCTCGGCCCCTCCTCCAGGATGACGCCGCCGATGAGCATGGCCCGCCGGCCCTCGAACGCCCCCGCGTCACCGAGCCGGTGGAACTCGGCGCACGTCCACAGCACCGGCCGGGGGCCGGCGGGGGCGGGACGTGGCGAAAGGAGCGAAGTCGTCACGGCGGATTCCTCCAAGAAGTGCATAGTTTCGCACACGCCCGTCACTGCCGCAACGCGAACTCCAGTCGCCCACGCTCTTGGCTGGCCGGGATTTCGCGTCACTTCGGGAGCGCGACGAACTCCAACTCGGCGGCGTTGTCGCCCTGGATCGCGCCGCCGACGAGGAGCACGCCGGTCGAGTACGGCACGAGCCGGTGGACCATGCGCCGGGTCGCACTCGCGGCGACCTTCTCCCACGCTTCGCCCGCCGCGTCGAGCCGGTGCAGGCGGCCGTCCGACGTGCTGACGACGAGCTTGCCGCCGACGACCGTCGCCGCCGGGCTGAAGCCGACGCGGCCGGAGCCGGGCAGGTCCGGCCCGCGGCTCCAGGTGCCCGTCTCGGTGTCGAGCCGATCGACGCGCAGCGACGTGGCGGCGTCGGCGTCGATGCCGCACAGGACGTAGACCTTGGTGCCGAGGGCGGCCGCGGTCAGCGCCCGCCGCGCGAACGGCTGCGGCAGGCTCTGCCACTTGGGCGCGGCCGCACTGCGGTCGAGGACCAGCGCGGTGTCGTGCCAGGCCGGCTTCTCCCCGCCGCCCTTTTGCTCCCAGCCGCCGACGACGACCAACTTGTCCCCGACCGCGACCACGTCGTGCGACGACCGGCCGGCCGGCAGCGGCGGTAGCGCCGACCACGCCCCGACCTTGGGGTCGAAGCTCGCGCACTCCGTGAGCGAGTGGTTGTCAGCCGGCTCGCCGGGGGCGTTGCGCGGCTGCATCCCGCCGACGCGCACCACCTGGCCGCGCTGCGTCACGAGGTTCATCCCCTGGGCGATCGGCCCGCCGGTCAGAGCCTCCCACTTGCTGCCGGGCGTCAGCGGGAGGCGGTGGAAGGTGCCGAGGACCGTCCGCGTGTCGTAGCTGTGCGTCTTGCCGGCGTGCCCGCCGTAGACGTAGAGTTGGCCGTCGCAGACCGTCGCGCCCAGGCTGCTGACGCCCACGGGGAGGGGCGCGAGCCGGGCCGGGGCGTCGGCCGACTGGGCGGGGGCGAACGCCGGCAAGGTGAGCGCGGCCAGCAGTATCCACGGGAATCGTGTCACGGGGGGAACCTCGACAAAAGGGGGGCGTCAGGAACGCGGGACGGCGACGCCGTCCTTCTTCTTGGCCGGCAGCAGCACGTCGCGGCTGAACTTCTGCCAGGCGCGCTCGTCCTGCAATTTCGGCTCGCCCTGCTTGAGCCGTTCGAGGGCGTCGATGTCGTACTTGCCCGGCGGCGCGAGGGCCTTCCAGGCGTCGAGCGTGAGCGGGGCCGACTCCGGGGCCGGCGTCGAACCGCGGTCGCCGCAACCGGCCGCGAGTCCGGCCAGGGCGGCGGCCAGGAGCGCGGCGAACATCCATCGCGTGGGGGTCATGGGGCTCCGCCTTAATCGAGTGTGGCGACTTCGCCGCCGGCGCGGGTGCCGTAGGCGGCGTAGGTCGCGGGGAGGATCGACTGCCGCACGAACCGCACCGAGCCGTCGGTCAGGGCGAAGTTGCCGCCGCCGGTGTGCTCGCTGCGGAAGGCCCCGTAGGGCGTTGCGGTGTGGTCGCGCTTGTTGAACGGGTGGAAGGTCGTGCCCCAGGCGTAGCCGATGTAGCCGTAGGCCCAGACGCCGCCGTAACTCGCCGACGGCACGCCGCGCGGCTTGAAGTCGGTCTCGCCCACCAGGAAGGTGTTCGAGGTGCCGTCGAGGATCGAGCCCATCGCCGTCGCCTGCTGGTTCGGGCTGGTCGGCACCGTCGCCGGGCTGTTGAGCGGGATCGCCACGCCGTCGAACGCCGGCGGGCCGGTCAGCCCCAGCGACGACCAGTACGGGTAAACCGTCACGTCGGGCGTCCCCGCCGAGAACAGGTAACTGCAATACGCCCGGTTCTCGTTGCCGCCCAGCGGGCCGCTCGGCGGGGTCATCGACGGGCAGGTGTAGGTCGGGATCAGCAGCTTTTGCAGGCTACTGTTCGAGTACCCGAGGGCCGCCTCGGTGCTGGCGTCGTTGCGCGGCCAGGCGGGGCTCCAGCGCCTGGCCACCGCGTCCTGTTCGAGGTACGGCAGGATCAGGATGAACCCGGTCACGAAGGTCGAGGCCGCCTCGCCCGGCTGGCGGTCGAGGGTGCCGTAGGGGAACTTCTGCGTGGCGTCGTGGTAGCCGTGCGTCGCCAGGCCGATCTGCTTGAGGTTGTTGCCGCACTTCAGCCGCGCCGCCGACTCGCGGACTTTCTGCACCGCCGGCAACAGCAGGCCGATGAGAATCGCGAGGATGGCGATGACCACCAGCAGTTCGATGAGGGTAAACCCCGGACGCAGTCGCTTCGTCGTCACAGTCATGGTGCCGTCCTCACGCGGGGAGACTTCGGGACCGACACGCAGCCAGGGCCACGTCATCGGCGAATGGGCATTTGTTGAGACTGAGTATCATCAACGCCGCTACTCTAGGCGTCCGACAACGCCCCACAAGGGCAATGGGCACTAATTTTGTGCTCTCTTGAACTGTTCGATTATCGATGATTGGCTGGGCGATGATCAAATGGGCTCAAATCTGGGCCTGATTCGGAGGGCGAGCTTTTATGAGTTGCGTGAGCGGAACCATTGACAGACGAAATTGTTGCGACTTGGTCTCAAAATCAGTCGCGGAGCCGAGGCGACATGTCGTGCCGATCGACACCCCGCCAGCCGGACGGGACCACCAGCGCGGCGGAATTCCGCCGGGACGTGGGGTGATGTTTTGTTAGCCCGACCGGCGTCAGTCCTTCCACTTCACGAAGGCTTCCATCGCGTAGTACTCGGGCAGGCCCAGCGTGTCGAAGGTCTTGGCGGTGGCGAGGTTGCGGTCCTCGGCGCGCTGCCAGAACTCGCGGCGGTCGGCCCCGCCGGGGAACATCGCCCGGTCCTTCTGCGACTGGTGCCTAAAGATCGCCTGCTTCTTGCGCTCCAGCACGTCCGGGCTGACCGGTACCGCCATCTCGACCTCGTGGGGTGCCCACTCCTCCCACGCGCCGCGGTACAACCAGACGTCGAAGAACTGCCCGGACGGCCGGACGCGGCGGACCGCCTCGAAGATCGCCTCGGCGCACAGCCGGTGCGTGCCGTGCGGGTCGGACATCTCGCCGGCGACGTAGATTTGCGCCGGCCGCAGCTTCTTGAACAGCGTGACGATGTCGGCCACGTCGTCCGGCTGCACCGGGGCCTTGTCGATGGTGCCGGTGCGGTAGAAGCGCAGGTTCATGAACTCGAGTTGCGTCGGCGGGATCCCGCACGCCAGCGCGGCGGCGCGGGCCTCGGTGGCGCGGATCATCCCCTTGATGTTGAGCACCTCGGGGCTGTCCGGCTCGCCCGGCTTTTTCGCGTCGAGGAAGTCGAAGACGCGCGACTTCATCGCGCCCAACGCCTCGTGGTCGCCCGGCGAGCCGAAGCCGCCGACGAACTCGTCCACGAAGTCCACGAAGCGGCGGGCGTCGTGGTCGAACACCGCGATGTTGCCGCTGGTCATGTAGGCGATGTGGACCTTGTGGCCCTGCTCGACCAGGCGGATGATCGTGCCGCCCATGCTGATCACGTCGTCGTCCGGGTGCGGGCTGAACACCAGGATCGTCTTCGGCCCCGTGTCCGGCACCGGCGCGGGGGTGTTCACGATCGACGAGGCGTCCGGGAACGACGGGCTGGTCGTCGAGAGCGGTCGCACCTTACCGGCGGGGTAGAGCTTGATCGTCTCGAGGCGGTCGTGGAACACCTCCTCGCCGATCTTCTCGGCCGGGCCTTTCTCGCGCAGCAGGTCGAAGAGTTGGTGCTCGCGGAAGTCGTCGTCGCCGAGCATGAGCAGGCCCTTGCGGGCGGCGATGCTGAGGTGGACGACGGCGCGGCGGACCAGCCCCGGCGTCCAGTCGCACGGCCCGACCTCCCACGGCCGCTTGATCGCGGTCAACTCCGCCGCGGCGGCGCTGTCGAGCACGAACACGGCGTCCTCGTGCTCCTGGAGGAAGCTCGCGGTGATCGCCTCGGTCGGCGCGTGCTCGTTGGCCTTGTAGGTGATCGTCGCCTTGTGTTCGCCGAGCGCCAACAGGTAGACCTTGCGCGCGTCGAGGATACTCGCGACGCCCATCGTGATGGCGTGGTTGGGGACGTTCTCCTCGCCGAAGAAGCCGGCGGCGGCGTCGCGGCGGGTGATGCTATCAAGGGTGACCATGCGGGTGCGCGAGGTCTTGGGCGACCCCGGCTCGTTGAAGCCGATGTGACCCGTGCGGCCGATGCCCAGGATCTGGATATCAATACCGCCGGCCTCGCGGATGCGGCGCTCGTACTCGGCGCAGAAGTCGTCCATCTCGTCGAGCCGCAGCGTGCCGTCGGGGATGTGGATGTTCTTCCAGGCCACGTTGACGTGGTTGAAGAACGTCTCGTGCATCCACTTGAAGTAGCTGTGCGAGTCCTCGCGGGCGATCGGGTAGTACTCGTCGAGGTTGAACGTCACGACCCGCGACAGGTCGAGGCCTTCTTCCTTGTGGAGGCGGATCAGTTCGCGGTACAGCCCGACCGGCGTCGAGCCGGTGGCCAGGCCGAGGACCGTCGCGCGGCCGGCGGCGTTGCGCGCCCGGACGAGCTTGTCGATTTCCTTGGCGACGAACTTCGACGCGGCCGAGGCACTCTCGAAGGTGAGCGTCGGCACGCGGGTGTGCGGCAGGAAGTGATGCACGGCCATGCGGTGGGTGCCCCTGATGGATGGAGCGGCTGTTGTATTCCCCCACGCCCGCCCCGCCACCGTTCAGTCCTTGTGCCGGGCACGCTTTTCGGCCTGCTCGATCGCCTCCCGCAACCCGGCGTCGTTCCGGACGGCCAACGCCCGCTCCCGCACTTTCTCCGCGTCCGGCTTGCGGTTCGCCCCTGACAGGATCTCGATCAGCCGACACGTCTCCTCGGTGAACGACTTGTCCGCGAACTCTTTGAGCGAGGCCACGCCGTCCTTGGCGAGCTTCAGGTTCAGCTCACGCATCTCCTGAATCCTGTCGAACGCCTTGAGGGCGTCCGGGGTGTAGCCGCTGCACAGTTCGTACTCACGTCCGGCGACCAGGTCATCCTTGGCGGCGTGGTAACACTGCGCGGCCAGGCGTGGGTCTTTCGCCCGCACCGCCTTGAACAACTGAACGGTCTTCGCGTTCTCGTCCAACTCCCGGTTGATGGCCGTCACGTCGTGGAACAGGTCGAACCAGCCCTTCCCGTTCGCCAGCGCGGTCGCGTTGCGGTCGCGGGTCGCGACCAGCGCTTCCTTGGCCTTCGGGTACTTCCGGCCCAGTTCGACCCAATCGGACAGGGCGAAGGAGAGGCGGACGCCGGCGTGCGACGGCATGAGCTTGAGTGCGTTGTCGTGGTACCAGAGGTGCTTCTGCAAGGCCTCCTCGTACTTCCCCTGCCGGGCCAGGGTCTTCGCCTCGCTCAGAACCTTGTCGGGGTCCGGGTCAGCCGCGACGGCCGTAGCACAGCAGGCCCACCAGAGGGGGAGCAAAAGTAAAACCAGTCTCATGGGGGACTCCTCTTGCCGCCGAACGACAAGCGCACCGGCACCCGCCCCGAGCGACACGCGCCAGTAACCTAGCACCTGACATGGCGGGTGTCCGCTGGAGTGCCCGCCCCGCCACCGCCGCGTTACCCGGCCCGCGCCGCCAACTCGGCGAAGGCCGGCGTCCGGCGGCCGGACTTCGCCCAGACGGCCCGCTTTCGCGGCGTCGAATCGGCCGTCGGCTCGGGGCAGGCGAGGGTGTAGGCGTCGCAGTGCGGGCAGGGCCTCGACTCGGCCGCTTCGCTCTCGTAAGCCGTCCAGGTGCCGGCCACTCGCCAGGTGTCGTTGCAGGTGTGGCAAGCGACGGTGTACGTGGTCATGGTGGTTCTCGCGTCATCCTTGAAGCGTGTCGGCCGGGGTCGGGTTGTCGGCTCGGGCCTTGACCGTCTGGGGCATAAACCCCGACTGGTCGAGCGGCCCGGCGTCGTCACCGCGTCCCGGCAACACCCTGATACGCCGGCCGGGGGCGAACTTGCGCCGGCGGGAAAATCGTGGCCGCAATCGCAAAGCTGCCCAATACCCGCGGAGCACCTGGGCGGTCAAGACGATCCAAGTTCCGGGCAGGGCTACGCAGAGATTGAGACTGGGGTGGCGATCATTGCGACGGCCTGGTGGGGGAACGCAGCCAATCGGCGGGTCGTCGCCGCCAGGCTCGAGTCGTCTTCGCAGCGCAGCAGGTGGATGGCCGCGTTCCGCAGCGACGCCAGCACCCGCGCCGACTGGCCGACCCGCAC
>JANXTD010000308.1 GCA_025352585.1 Fimbriiglobus sp. | reverse complement strand
CCCCGGTGCCTGGCCCGCTTCGCTTTTGCGTTCCCCGCCCGCCCCGGTTACACTTCCGGCGGCCCCGAACCCCTCCGCGATTGGGTCGCACCATGCCCCGACGCCTCGCCACCTCCGCTGCGCTGTGCCTCGCACTGGTGCCCGGCTGCCTGCCCAAGCCGCCGGCCCCGGTGGCGAGCACTGCGACGACCCCCGCCCCGACGCCACCGACCGCGCCGCCGGCGCGGGCGGACCGGAACGACGGCGTGACGTACCCCCTCTGGGGCACGCTGCGCGACCCGCTCAACGACACCCGCGTCGAGTTCGAGGGCGGCAAGCTGACGATGACGGTGCCGCCGGGGTTGCACGACATCAACCCCACGCTCGGCGGCATGAAGGCCCCGCGCCTCCTGCAAGAAGTCGCCGGCGACTTCACGCTCGAGGTCACCGTCACCGGCGAGTTCGCGCCCGGCCCGAAGGCGGCGGCCGAGGGCTTGCCGTCGTTCCACGGCGCGGGCCTCTCACTTTGGGTGGACGACAAGACGTACCTACGGCTGGAGCGCAACGCCTGGTGGAACCCCGGCCAGGGGGCGTACGTCTGCTACACGCCGCTCTACGAGATCTTCAACGCCGGCCGGCCGGAGCCGACGAATCCGGGCGTCGGCACCCCGGCCTTCTTCGGCGGCGACACGACTCGCTTCCGGCTGGAGCGCAGCGGGCAGTACCTGACGACCGCGCACAGTGCCGACCGCGGGGCGACGTGGAGGGCCGTGCCGCGCGTGGCGGCGACGCTGCCCAACAAGCTGTTCGTGGGGGTGGGTGCGGTCAGCACGTCGGCCGAGCCGTTCGTGGTGGTCTTCGAGGACTTCAAGTTGACGCGGAAGTGAAGGTAGACGACCTGCTGACTACTGAGCGACCTGGACGTTGCCGGTGAAGACGCCGACCGTGTCGTTGACGGGGAAGAGCGCGACGAGCACTTCTTGGCCCTCCGAGCGACGCCACACCCCGAAACACGCGTCGTTGCCAACGACGACCGGCTTCAAGCCGTGGCCGTAAACGACGACGACCTGATCGTCCTTCTTGAGAATCGCCTGGAACCGTTGCAGGCAGTCGCCGGCAACTCCCTCGTCCTGGAAGTCGCCGGCAAGGCGTGCCAAGACGACTTCGCTCCGAGTCGCTGGCAAGCCCTGGGGAACTTCGGCCACGACCGATTCCGCTTGCTCCTCATACTCCGCGACGTGGAGGCTACCGACGCTCAAGCTGGAGTGGACTTCCACGACTCGTCACCTCAGTAACAGAGGTTGTTGGGCGATCATCTGCTCATTATACCAGAACTGCACCCAGTACAGGCCAGGCTCGTCGAACGTGACGCCGCGGATTCGGAAGCTGACGGCCACGATTTCCAGCGGGTCGTTCCCGAACGGGATGCTGCGAGTTTTGGTCCGGAACAGGACGCGGTCCGAATCGGCGTGGGTGACGTGAATCCGACCCTTCGCCGAACCGCGGCATTCCGTGACCTGAAGGTAGACGCACAGTTCGGGGTGCGTAACGGGGTACGGCGGATTGTGGGGTGAGCGAATCGCGCTAACGACGCCGATCAGTGACTGCCGGCGGGAGTTGACGGCATCAACCTGCATGTCGTCACACACGATCAGATACCGCACGACGGGAGGGATAACAGACATACCACCCCGACTTGAATAGAGCGGCACTAGCGGATCGTGTCGAACAGGGCGCGCTCGGCGCGGGCGAAGCGGTCGGGGGTGTCGAGCTCGCCGCGGGCGATCAGGTCGCGGTAGAACGCGACCAGGCCGTGACGCACGCCGTCCGGGCCGGGGGACTCGGCGCGCAACTCGGGGGGGGCGAGCGGCCCGTCGAGCGGAGCATCAGGCCGGTGGGGGAGTGGCAGGGCCATGCGCTGGCGCAACGCTTCCGGGGTCGGGGTGCGGGGCAGTCCGCGGTCGGGCCGGGCGGCGAATCGGAAGCGCCGGGCGGGCCATCGTTGCGGGGTCGAGTCTCGCATTGTCCGTCTTCTCCAGGCCGTTGGCAAGGGTTCGCCAAAGCCGAAGCTGTGGGTCGCGCCGGTCGCGCCGGTGTTCCAAAATCGTCCGCCCAGGTGGGGTTCACCCGTCCACCCGAGGCGTCGCATTCTACGCATGGTATCGTCGGCCGCTCCGCGCCCCGGTCAAGAAATCGTCGCGCCTTCCGCCCGCCGTTCGCGGGTGTTGGTGCGGGGCGTCGGTTCCACGGCCGGTGCCGCTCACGCACGTTGCCCACTCGCCCCGCCCGCCGTTCCCCGCCACTCGCCGGGGAACGGCTCAAGGCCCGTTTCTTGAGCGATTGTGGCCCACGCCGCGGCCGAAACCGTGGCGCGAACCGGCCCGCGCCGGCGGGACTCGGCGCGGAAATCCTGGGCGTAGTTCGTCGCCGCTTGGCCACCGGTACACGACCGAACTCGCCGGCGTCGGGGTGTGGGTTTTGGCCCACGCCCCGACCGTCCACCCCGCCGAGTCCGCACCCCGTGGCGCTCGCCGTCGCGGCCCGCCAGTCCGCCGGTGGCCCACCGTCCTGGTGGCACCGCCGCGGCCCGCCTGGGTCGCCCTGTCACGCTTCGAGTATTGCGCCACGCCGCGCGACGTGAGGGCAAAGCGCGGGGGTAATCTGGCGCGATTCCGCCGGCCGCACCGCACCCGTGGAACAGGCCGGACAGCCGGTCAAAAGGGCGGCAACACGTTGCCGTCGGCCGGGTCGATCAGCCACTTCAAGAGGTCCTTGTTCTTGACGAAGACCGCCGGGTCGATCGCCCGCACCGAGCCGTCCATCATCGCCGCGAGCACTTGCGGGAACGGCCGCGACAAGTCGGGGGCCGGCTTGGTCTTGTCGAAGGCGAAGTCCTCGGGCTTCGACCACGGCACCGGGTCGCCGGCCGCGCCGGCCAGCAGCGTGTTCGACATGCCGTCGGGGATAGCGGTCATCTTGCGGCCCTTCAGCAACGGGAAGCCCGCGTCCGGGCCGGTGAACACCTTGTAGTACGTCATCCCCGGCCCGACTGACAGCCGCGGGTCGGTGTAAACCTTGAGCGTGATTTTGCTCAGCGGGAGGTTGTGTTCGCTGTCCCACGGCTCGTCGAGCTTGAACTTGTCGTAAAGCGCCTGCTGCTCGAGGTACGGCAGGACCTTGACGCGCCAACTTAGGAGCGGCTTGCCCTTCTTGTCGGTGATCGCCGCCGGCGGGAACGTCGGGTTCGCGCTCTCGTAGTTGAGCATCGCCAGGCAGATCTGCTTGAGGTTGTTGCTGCTAGTCATGCGGGCCGCGGCGTCGCGCACCTTCTGCACTGCCGGCAGCAGCAGGCCGACGCCGACCGCCGAGTACCCGGCGAAGGCCGTCGCGCTGATCGGGCCGGCCGTGGACGCCGCCAGGGCGTTGCCGGCGCGGGTGACTGGCAGGTCGGCGAGCACCTCGTCGGCGTAGTTCATCATGGCGATGCCACTCAACGCGGCGAAGGCGTCGCCCAACTCGTCGGGCGGGCGGAAGCCCTTCTCCGGGGTCCTGTCGAACAGTTCCGCCTCGGCCTTCGGCCGCTGCGCTGCGAGGAACTTGCGCGCCTCAGCCGCGCCGAGTTTCATCGACTTCTCGGCGGCCGTCGCGGCGTCGGCGTCGGCGTACTCGACCTTCAGGCTCGCGGT
>JANXTD010000307.1 GCA_025352585.1 Fimbriiglobus sp. | reverse complement strand
TGAGGCCGGTCTTACTCCCTCACTGCGAGGTCAGCGACCCAGGGGGTCAGACCGGCCTCACAGCGGCCAGTTACAGAAGACGAAGACCGCCGCTCCGTACCCGGCGAACTCTCACTCGGGGCTTGTGGCATGGCGGTCGGTCTCGCGGTCGTGGTCGGGGCCTACCTCCTCGGCGGCATCCCCTTCGGCTACCTCGTCGGCCGGCTGCGCGGCGTCAACCTGCTCGAAGCGGGCAGTCGCAACATCGGCGCGACCAACGCCGGGCGGGTGCTCGGCCGGCCGTTCGCCGTGATCGTCTTCCTCTGCGACTTCGCCAAGGGGGCCGTGCCGACCGCCCTGACGCTGCCGGTCGTGAGCGCCCTCGACCCCGGCGCGGTCGACGCCTTCGGGCCGCCGGACGCGCTGCGGGTGGCGGTCGCCGCGGCGACGTTCCTGGGCCACCTCTACCCCGCCTTCCTCGGCTTCCGCGGCGGCAAGGGCGTCGCCACCGGGGCCGGCGTTGCCGCGGCGCTGGCCCCGCTGCCGTTCGCCCTGGCCGCCGTCGCCTGGGTCGTCACGGCGCTGGCCTCACGCTACGTCTCGCTGGCGTCGCTGGCCGCGGCGGTCACGCTGGTCGCCGCGCGGCTGGCGCTGACGCCGAAGCCGTTCGGGCACGACAACTTCGTCGTCACGGGATTCTTCGCCGTCGGGGCGCTGGCGGTCGTCGTCAAGCACCGGGCCAACGTGCGGCGGCTCGTCGCCGGGACCGAGAACCGTATCGGGGCTTCAACGCCCCAGGAGTCCGCCTTGCGCAGTCTGCACTTGCTCGCCGTGGGCCTGTGGTTCGGCGGGTCGCTGTTCTTCACCTTCGTCGCCGCGCCGCCGATCTTCGCGTCGTTCAAGGCGGTCGTCGCCGAGTCGCCGTCGGACCGCACGGCCTTGCTCGACATCGTCCCGCCGGGCACGCCGCCGGCCGGCCGCGACGCGCTGGCGTCGGCCCTAGCCGGTGCCGCCGTTGGGCCGGTCTTCCCGCGCTACTTCGCCATGCAACTCATCTGCGGCGTCGTCACCCTGGTGACGGCGTTGGGGATGGGGCGGGCCGGCCGACTCGACCGGCTGCGGGTCAACCTCGCCGCGGCCGCGCTCGCCCTGGTCGTCGTGTCGATCCCGGTATCGCTCGAAGTGAGCCACCTGCGGCTGGAGCGGTACGCCACCGACGCGGACTTGGCCGCCGAGGCGAAGAAACTGTTCGGCCCCGTTCACCTGGTGAGCCTGGTACTCAGCGGCGTGACGACGCTGCTCGCCGGCGGGGTGCTGGCCCTGGGGGCGCGGCTGCCGGCGTCTACTTCACCGACTCGGCCTTGACCGCGGCGGCGATCGCCTTGACCTCGTCGTCGCTCGGGGCACCGGCGGCGAAGTTCCACCGCTTCACGACGCGCAGGCGGTTGTACAGCACGACCACGGTTTCGTCGGCGTCGGCGACGCCCCACTCGGTGAGCGCCGGCGACGCCTTGGCGGCCAGGGCGAAGACGACCCGCGGCGTCTTGAGCTGCGTCGCCAAATCCTTGACCTGCTTGGCCGCCTCCTCGCGGACGAACTCGCCCTTGTCGTTGCGGCGGATGTCGGTCGGGTACTCGGCTTCGAGCGTGAGGAACACCGCGGCGGCGTTGAAGCTGTTGCCGCGCGCCTCGCGGGTCTGCAAGATCGCGTCGAGTTGCTTGGCGAGCTTCGCGGCCGGGCCGTCCTCGGCGGGGGTCGCGCGGCTGAACACGATCGCCACGGGACTCAGCCCGAACTCGCACGCCAGGCAGTGCAGCTTGTCGGTGCGGTCGCGCGGGTCGCGGTCTTCGGGGGCCTTGATTGGCGTGACCTTGGGCGGGTAGCGGTCGTCGGCGACGACGAAGCCGCGGAAGGCCGACGGCACCGCCTCGCCCGCCTTGTCGGACTTGTTGTCCTGGGCGGCCAGGGTGAGCGAGCCGAGGAGGCTGGCGAAACCGAGTAGAAGACCCCGACGCATCGTACGCACTCCCCGAGGCTGGCCGCTGACCACACCCATTAGCGTCGCAGCGGGGCGGGGCCGCGTCAAGCCGGCGGGCGTCCCGGCTACGGGTTCTCGGCGGTAATCTTGACGGTCGTGCGGCGCTGCAGCTCCTCGACGAGCTTGTCGCGCTCGCGGTCCTGCACGATCGCCGTCAACTTGCGGCGGATGAACGCCTGGACCTTCTCGTCGAACGGCGGTAACTCGGGGGCGGCGTACTCGTCGAGCTTGACGATGTGCAGGCCGCCCTCGACCGCGATGACCCCACTCACCTGGCCGACCTTCAGGCCCTTGAGCGTCGGGGCGAGTTCGGCCGGCTGGACCTCGGCGAGCTTGCCGCCCAGCCCGACGCCCCCGGCCAAGACACTGGGGCCGTGGCCGTACTTCTTGACGAGCGCCACGAAGTCGCCGGCCGGGTCTTTCGCTTGCGGCAGCAGCCAGTCGGCGTAGGCGCGGGCCTCGGCCTCCGAGTTGAAGCGGCGGTAGCTGACGAACAGGTCGAGCCACTTCAGCCGCTCCTCGGAGCGGAACTCCGCGGCGTGGTCGGCGTAGTAGCGCTCGACCTCGCCGGTGCTGATCGACTTGCCCTTGTCCTTCAGGTAGCTCTGCATGTAGATCGACAGCATGGCGTTGCGCTCGAGTTGCCGCATGAGCAGCTTGTGCGACAGCCCGGCCTGCTGCAAGTTGGCGATGAACTCCGCCTCGGACGCGCTCTTGCTGGCCTTGCGGAACTCGCCGAAGGTCCGCTTGGCCATCGTGGCGGCCTCGACCTTCAACTCGTCGAGGGCGGCCGGCTTGCTCTTCTTGATCTTGCCGAGCCAGTCGGCCAGGACGACTTCGCGCTCGACGAGGTGCTTCAACTCCTCGTCGAAGAAGCGCTTCTCGAGGAGCTTTTGCCCGGCGGCGTCGGCTGGCCGCAGCGACGGGTCGCTGAGGCGCTGGCGGACGAGTTGCCAGACTTCGTCGTCGGTGATGAAGACGTCCGAGCCGATCACGGCGACGACGCGGACTTGCGGGGTCGCCGCCTCGGCGAGCTTGGCCACGGCCGGCACAATCGTCGGCTCCCCCGGCGGGCTGACGGTCGCCGGGGCCGGCGGCGGCCGGTCGTCGGGCACTTGGGATCGCGTCACGGGGTTGGCGGTGGCGCACCCCGCCGCGAGCGCGACCGCCCCGCCGAGCGCGAGGGTCCGGAACCGCCGACGTAGCAACCACCGGGTGCCCGCATCCATGCCACACCTCGACCGAGACGACCGGACGCCCCCACCAGAGGCGGCGTACCGGCCGGCGGTATAGCAGGCGGCGCGGGCGGGGCAAGGGGAAAGTCCGCCGCCGAGGGGTCAGAACGATTCCGCCGAGATTCCCGGATTCCGCTTGCCGAACGGCGGTCGGTCTGCTCAAATGTTGATACCTCTTCATTTCGATTCCGGGATCTTGTCCCGTTCTTCAATGGTCGAGGTACAGAATACGCCCTGTCTCAACCCCGTCCCCCCGCCTGTCGTCGCCCCGGTCTGCGTTCACGCTGATCGAACTACTGGTGGTCATTGCCATCATCGCAATCCTGATCGGTTTGTTGCTGCCGGCCGTCCAAAAGGTCCGCGAGGCCGCCGCCCGGCTCAAGTGTACGAACAACTTGAAGCAGATCGGCCTCGCCGTTCACAACTACCATGACACAAATCTCTACTTCCCGTACGGCCACCAGAGCGAGAGTTTGAACTCGCCCCCGGTCTTGCCGGCCAACCTGCACCGTCGCGAAATCTGGTTCGTGAACGTCCTGCCGTACACCGAACAGACCGCCCTGTTCGGCGTGTACAAGGCGGACACCACGGACTACCTCCAGAACATCCCGGCCGCCATCGCCGGCGTGGTCGTGCCGGGGTTCAGTTGCCCGTCGGACCCGACCAACCCCGGCTTCGGGGGCAACGGCGGCACGACGGCGTTCCAGGGCAACTACGCGGTGTGCGCCGGCGGCATGACCTGGAACACCTCCTCGACGCCCCCGGTGCCTACCCAGGTCGATATGGCGTTCAGCGCCGACCCAGGCGGCATGTTCTACCTCGACTCGAAAACCAAAATCACGAGCGTGACGGACGGCACCTCGAACACGCTGATGGCCAGCGAGGGGATCATCCGCGGCAACGGCACCGGCGCGTGGGGCGAGATCGGCGGCTACTGGGGCGGTGCCCCGCACGGGGCCTTCGGGTTCTCCACGTTCCAGCTCCCGAACACGACCGTGCCCGACCGCGTTTACTCGTGCAAATCGACGACCTTCCCGAACGCCCCCTGCGAGAACGGCAACTCCGGCGGCCTGGCCGGCCGCTGGAACTACGCCCGCAGCCGGCACACCGGCGGCGTCAACGCCGTGCTGGGCGACGGCTCCGTCAAGTTCATCCGCAACAGCATCGACCTGCTGACCTGGCAGGCGCTCGGCACCCGTGCCGACGGCATCGTAACCGCCGACTTCTAACCTCCGCCCGAAGCCCCGACTCTTGGCCCGCCGCGCGGTGCGGCGGGCCTTATCTCACAGCGAAATTCTGCCCGCCACCCTCATACCGGTCGCCCGACGGCCCGGCCTGGGGTGTCGTAGGCGGGCTTGAGGAGATTACATGCGTATCGATTTTTGCAAGTGCCTGGTCACGACCCTGTCCGCGCTCACACTCGGGGCGCTGGTGCCTGGGTGCGGTGACTCGTCCGACGGGCCGAAGCTGAACGCGGTGTCCGGGGCGGTGACCTTCGACGGCGAGCCGGTAAAGGAGGGCCGCATCCTGTTCCGCCAACTCGGCGCGGGCGGCCGGTCGTACTCCGGCCCGATCGTCAACGGCTCGTACGACGTGAAGGCCGAGGCCGGCCCGGTCGCGGTCGAGGTGACCGCGTCGCGGCTGATCCCCGGCAAGATGGACCGGTCGAACCCGGTGCCCGAGCCGGCCGGCGAGATGTACATCCCGAAGCGGTACAACGGCTCCGCGACGACGCTGAAGGCCGAGGTGAAGCCCGGCGGCAACACGCTGCCCTTCGCGCTGACGACGAAGTGAGTCGGAGGCGAGCGGGGCGAAAGTCCCCCGAGTCTCCCCCACTGGAGTGACCGTTACCGACAGCGGGGGACTCCCTGCGGCTGCCCTGCCGTCCTCACCAGTACATCTGCGTCGTCGGCTTGATGACCAGCTCAGGGATGTGGACCGACGGCGGCAGGTTGCACACGTACAGGATCGCGTCGGCCACGTCCTCGGGGCGCAGAATCGACGCGCGGTGGGCGTCGCTCACCGCCGTCGGGCGTTGCGACAGGATCGGCGTGTCGATCTCGCCGGGGCAGACGTTACTCACGCGGACGCCCGAGTCCTTCTCCTCGTTCGCCAGCACCAGTCCCAGGCCGGCCATGCCGAACTTCGAGGCGACGTACGCCGCCCCGCCCAGGGGGTTGGCCCGCTTCCCGGCGACGCTCACGAGGTTGATGATGACGCCGTCCTTGCGGGCCAACATTTGCGGCAACACCGCGTGCGTGCAGTAGAACGCGCCGTCGAGGTTGGTGCGGATCATCGCGTCCCACGACTCCGGCGTCAGCTCGCGCATCGTCCGGGCCTTCAAGTTCGTCCCGGCGTTGTTGACGAGGATGTCGACGCGGCCGAACTTCGCCGTCGCCGCGTCGATCAGGGCCTGGCACTGGGCCGCGACGGACACGTCCGTCTGGAAACTGAGCAGCCGTCCGCCGCCGTCCAGGTCCAGGGCCGCCGCCGCG
>JANXTD010000286.1 GCA_025352585.1 Fimbriiglobus sp. | reverse complement strand
GCGACGCCCGTGGGTGGCGACGGTTTTGTCGTCTCCCGCCGGCGATGTCCACCGGGATTTGCTCCCGTCGCTCGCGCGTCCGGCTAACAAGAATCGCCTACAGATTCGTCGGCCCCGAGAGTAACACGGCCAGGGCCGATTTCAAGGACGGGAAGGCCAGTTCGTCCGGGTCGATGTCACGCGGTGCCCTCCACTCCAAACCGGCCACGGCGTCGAGTGGCAACGCCGACTCCGGGCGCAGCGCCGTCGCGGCGAAGATCAGGTCCACGACGGGGTCCGTCACGCCGGCGTAGGGGTACTGGTTGGTCCACGAGCCGAGGTAGCGCAGCGGCCCCGCTTCGAGGCCGACTTCTTCGCGGACCTCGCGCCGCAAGCCCTGCTCCGCCGTCTCGCCGTAGTCGATGAAGCCGCCCGGCACGGCGAGCTTGCCGGCGGCGGGGTCCTTGGCCCGGCGAATCAGCAGCGCCCGGCCGGCGGCGTCGAAGAGGTAGGCGGCGGCGGCGACGGTCGGGTTGAAGTAGTAGCGCAGGCCGCACGCCCCGCAGGTCAGCGGCGAACTCGGGGCGACGGCCGCGCCGCAGCGCGGGCAGAAGCGGAACAGTTCGGGCGGCGTCATCGGGCGTCCGGCGGTTTTGGGGGGGGCGAAGCGGGGGCACTTGCGGGTATAGTAGGCATGCCCGCCCCCGGTTTCGCAACCGCCCCCCGTTCGAGTGCCGCCGATGCGTTGGCTCCTCCCGGCCGCCGGCCTGATCGCCCTGCTCACGGTCGCCGCGCCGGCCCGCGCCGAGGGCGACCCCAACGCCGTGAACTTCGAGAAGGACATCGCGCCGTTCCTCACGAAGAACTGCGCCGGCTGCCACGACGGCCGCAAGAAGAAGGCCGACTACCGCCTCGACATCCGCAAGCTGGCCTTCGCCGGCGGCGAGTCGAAGCACGCGGCGATCGTCCCCGGCAAGCCGGACGAGAGCGAGCTTTACCAGCGACTCGTCACCGACGACGAGGAGACGCAGATGCCGCCGGGGGGCGTGAAGGTGCCCGCGGCGCAGGCGGCCAAGGTCAAGGCGTGGATTCTCGCCGGGGCCAAGTGGCCCGACGCGCTGGCCAACGAGCAGGTCGCCGCGAAGCACTGGGCCTTCACCGCGCCGACCCGGCCCGCCGTCCCCGCCGGGGCGACGCACCCGATCGACGCCTTCGTCCAGGCCCGATTGAAGCGCGAGGGCTTGTCGCCGTCGCCGGCCGCCGACGCGACGACGGTGATTCGCCGGCTGCACCTCGACCTCACCGGCCTACCGCCGACGCCCGCAGAAGTCGATGCGTTCGTCGCCGACAAGTCGCCCGAGGCGAGTGCCAAACTCGTCGAGAGGCTACTGGCGTCGCCGCACTACGGCGAGCGCTGGGGTCGGCTGTGGCTCGACGCGGCCCGCTACGCCGACTCCGACGGCTACGAGAAGGACAAACCGCGCTTCGTCCACTACTACCGCGACTACGTCATCGACGCCTTCAACCGCGACCTGCCGTACGACCGCTTCGTGATCGAGCAAATCGCCGGCGACCTGCTGCCGAACCCGACGCAGGACCAGCGCACCGCGACCGGCTTTTTGCGCAACTCGATGATCAACGAGGAGGGCGGCATCGACCCGGAGCAGTTCCGCATGGAGGCGATGTTCGACCGCATGGACGCCGTCGGCAAGAGCGTCCTGGGCCTGACACTAGCGTGTGCGCAGTGCCACACGCACAAGTACGACCCCATCACGCACGCCGACTATTACCGCCTGTTCGCGTTCCTGAACTCGGCCCACGAGGCGACGGCGACGGTTTACACCCCGGCGAACCAACTCCGCCGCGGCGAAATCCTCCGCAAGGTCGAGGCGATCGAGGCCGACTTGAAGCACAAGTCGCCGGACTGGCCGGCCAAGTTCGCGGCGTGGGAGAAGTCGCTGCCTCAAGTCCCGTGGGTGACGGTGCGGCCCGACCTCGACACCAGCGGCGGCGAGAAGCACACCGTCCAGCCCGACGGCTCCGTCCTCGCCGAGGGCTACGCCCCGACCAAGTCGTCCGACACCTACCCGGCGAAGTTGCCGGCCGGCGAGCCGATCACGGCGGTGCGGCTCGAACTGCTCACCGACCCCACGCTGCCCCACGGCGGGCCGGGCCGCTCGGTCACGGGCCTGTTCGCGCTCACCGAGTTCAAAGTCCTCGTCAACGGCGTCGAAGTCAAGGTCGCGTCGGCCAGCAGCGACGCCGACGCGCCGGTGCAGCCGCTGGCGAAAATCTACGACGACAAGTCGAACAAGCCGCGCACCGTCGGCCCCGTGGCCTTCGCCATCGACGGCAACAACGACACCGCCTGGAGCGTCGATGTCGGCCCCGGCCGGCGGAACGTCTCGCGGCAAGCCGTGTTCGTGCTCGAAAAGCCGATCGAGCGCGCCAAGGAAGTCGCGATCGGCTTCAAAGTGGTGCTGAATCACGGCGGCTGGAACAGCGACGACAACCAGACCAACAACCTCGGCCGCTTCCGCTTCGGCGTCACGACGGCGAAGGACGCGAAGGCGGCGACGGCGGCGACCTTCGCCAACTTCCGGCAGTCGGTGCCCGAATGGAAGGAGGCCAACTACGACATCGAGAGCCTCTTCAAAGACCACCCCGAGGGCGACTCGCAACTGGTGCTCGCCGAGATGGCGGCCCCGCGCGGCACGCACGTCCTCAAGCGGGGCGACTTCCTGAAGCCCGGCGACCCCGTCGGCCCCGGCACCCCGGCGTTCCTGCACGCGATGCCGGCCGGGGCGAGTGTCAACCGGCTGTCACTGGCGAAGTGGCTCGTCGATGACAGGTCGCCGACGACGGCGCGGGCCTTCGTCAACCGCGTCTGGCAGGCGTACTTCGGGCAAGGGCTGGTGGCGTCGCCGGACGACCTCGGCACCCAGGGCGAGGCCCCGACGCACCCCGAACTGCTCGACTGGCTGGCCGTCGAGTTCATGCACCCCAGCGCCCCCGGCGTCGCCCCGTGGAGCGTCAAGCACCTGCACCGCCTGATCGCGTCGAGCGAGACGTACCGGCAGTCGTCGAAAGTCACGGCGGAACTCGCGGCTAAAGACCCGACGAACCGC
>JANXTD010000174.1 GCA_025352585.1 Fimbriiglobus sp. | reverse complement strand
CTTGGACCCAGGTGGTAAGACCGGCCACACCGCGGCCAGCTACAGAAGAATCGAGCCGGCTCGCCGGTCGGGCTACTTCCGCAGCGCGTCGATGATGCGCTCGAAGTCGTCGTTGGTCTCGAAGCCGATGACGATTTGCCCCTTCTCCTGCGCCCGCACCTTGATCTCGACCTTGACCGCGAGGCGCTGGCGTAACTCGTTCTCGACGCTCATCACGTGGGCCGTCTTCTCGACGGTGACGCGCTCCGGAGCCGGCACGTCGCCCGCGTCCTTCGCCGCCTTCGCGTCGACGGCCGCCTGCCGCTGCTCTTTGACTAGCACTTCGAGGGCGTGGACCGACATGCCCGACATGATGACTTGCTTCGAGAGCTGGCTTGCCTTCTCGGCGTTGCTGAGGCCCTTCAAAATCTTGGCGTGGCCCAGCGTGATCTGGCCGTTGCGCACGGCGTCCTGCACGTCGGCCGGGAGGTTCAGCAGCCCGACGAGGTTGCTGACGGTGGCGCGGTCGATGCCGAGCTTCGCGCCGAGTTGCTCGTGGGTGATGCCGTAGCGGTCGAGGTAGTCCTTGAAGCCCTGGGCCTTCTCGATGGCGTTCAGGTCGGCCCGCTGGATGTTCTCCACGAGCGCGGCTTCGTAGACCTGCTGGTCGTTGAAGTTGACGACGTGGACGGGGACACTCGCCAGCCCGGCGGCCTGGGCGGCCCGCAGGCGGCGCTCGCCGGCGATAAGCTGGAAGTGGTCGCCGGCGTCGCGCACCACCAGCGGTTGCAGGATGCCGTGGGACTTCACGCTGTCGGTGAGCTGCTTCAACTCGTCGTCGTCGAAGGACTTCCTGGGCTGGTACGGGTTGCGCTGGATGCGGCCGGTCTCGACGTGGGTGGTGCCGACGCCGGTGGTCGGCGGCGGGCCGCCGAGGAGGGCGTCGAGTCCCCGGCCGAGGCGGGGTGCAATCGTGGTCATGGTCGGTTCCCCAGAAGGTGCCCCGGCGTCCCCTTTTTCGCGGAGGGTCCGGCGTGATTCGGCAGCCGCATACCACGGCCGGCGGGGCTTGGGAAGCGGACTTCGGCGGCGCGGGCCGGGGCAGGCTTCGTGAGCCAAACTGCGCGAAACCCCCCTGTTTTCCAGTTCCACATGGAACCCCCAAGCCCCCGGCGCGGGCCGGATTGCGCCGCCGCCCGCGGCGAACTTCGGCGCGGCAAGTGGGCTTGTGACCAGGGATTTTTTCGGGCTACGATCGGCCCCGCTCAGTCGGCGCTGGAACCGCCGCCCGAGCCGACGCCGCGACGGGACTGGAACCCCCACGCGGCGTCGAGGGGCCGACGGATCGGCCCCCCGGAGAAGAGGTGTCGCAGGGAGCGTGACCCGCGGGCAACTGCCCGGCCGCGCCCCCTTGAGCAACACACCGGTCACCCGAACATTGACGTGCCGACCGGCCTCGCGGGGCCGGCGCGGCGACCCGGCCCCAGAAGTGTGCCGTGTCGCCTCGCCATTCCCCTCGGTGGGCCGCCGGCCGTCGTCACTCTCGACCGATGGGACGCCCGCACATGGACGGCAAGCGTGGACCGATTCTGTTTCGCGTGGACGGCACCGCAGCGTCAAGCTGGGAGTCGCTGTACCACTGCCTCTCACTCGCCGCGGCCTTGCAGCGCCGCCGCCGCGGGACGCACTTCTTCAGCTACCTCGACCCCCTGAGCCTGGCCCAGACGATCAACCGCGGCAACAACGACTGGACCCCCGCCGAGCAAGAACTGGGTGCCCCCGGCGACCTCGAACTGACCCTGCGCGAGAGCCGCCGGCTGCACGCCTCCGCCGTCGTCCTAGCGGGCGGCGGGGTCACGGCCGACTACATCGACGAGTTGCGCAGTACCGGCGTCACCGTGCTGACGATCGACACCGAGCCGGGCGTTCGCCACCCCGGCGGCGTCGTGGTCAACCCGCTGCTGGCCCCGAGCGCCAAGGCGTACCGCTACGCCCCCGGCACGCAACTGCTGCTGGGCCGCCGCTTCGCCCTGGTGCGTGGCGTCTTCCGCCGGCAGCGCACGATCCGCGCCACCGAGCAGCCGGGGCCGTTCCGCGCCCTGGTGATGTTCGACGACGACGACTTCGGCGACCAAACCCTGGTCCGCACCGAGCAGTTGCTGGAGATGCCCAAGGTCGACAAGGTCAGCATCTTCTGCAAGACGCACCACCCGCGCTACGACGAGATCCGCGACGCCGTGAGTGCCAACCGCGGCAAGCTCGAAGTCGTGACCGAGTCGAAGGAGATGATGACCCGGCTGGTCCGGGCGCACGTCGCCGTCACGTCGGGAGACTCCGGGGCGCTCGAGTTGTGCTGCGTCGGCATCCCGCAACTGGCGTTGCCGACCCGCCCGGCGCACCTGCTCAACGCCAAGCGGATGGACGACGAGGGCGCGGCGACCTTCCTGGGGGCGTCGGCGGACGTTGGCTTCGAGCAACTGCACGAGGCGGTGAACCTGGTGCTCGACGACCCGATGGAGCGCCTCGGCATGTCGCGCTGCGGCCGCAACCTGATCGACGGCCGCGGCGGCGACCGCATCGTCAACGGCCTCGAAATCGTGCTGCACGCCCCGGCCCTACGCCGCACAGGCCTGCGCATCGCGGCGTGATTTGCTCTGGCGAGCGGGGGACGACAGTCCCCCGAGTGCCCGCGCATGGAACGAGCCCCACGACATGGGGAAGTCTCGGGGGACTATCGTCCCCCGCTCGCCGGGTTTCGACGCATCACGTACGCCACCGCCAGCAGGGTCGCGCCGAGCGCTTGCGGCCCGAGGACGTTGAAGTCGCTGTCGTTGGGGAACATGCCGCGCGCCACAGTCAATGCCATCAGCGAGTAGCCGACCACGGCCACCACGCGACAACCCCGACTCAGCCCCGGCGTCAAGAGTACGAGCGGGGCGACGGCTGCGAGGAGCGAGTAGGTGTTCATCTCCGTCGCCGGGCCGAACGCCGTCATCCAGACGTGCGAGCCGACCAGCGCCGTCAGCAGCGATTCGCCCAGCGGCCGATGGCGGCGCGACACAATCAGTACCGCCAGCCCGGCGGCGACGGCCAGCGACACGGCCTTCGTCACCGGCTCCGGCGACACCCAGCCGAGCCACCTCCGCGGCAACGCCGTCCAGTCCCGCGGCACCCGGCTGATGTCCTCGTGCGTGCGGTCGTCGAGCCGCAGATACTTGACGTACTCGGCATACTGAGTACGCACCGTCGCCGCGTCGTCGAGTGCGAACGGCAAGGCCACGCCCACCATCACGACGGCCGCGAGCTTCAGGGCGTAACTCCGCGGCGCGACCAGCACGACGAGCAGCCCCAGCGACAGCGGGTAGACTTTGACCCAGACGGCCAGGCCAATCGCGACGGCCGACGCCGACCAGCGGCCGGCCGACGCCGATGCGACGCCGTGAAGGGCGAGTGCGGCGAGGAGCAAGTTGAGCTGCCCGTTGTTGCACGACGGGATCGCCGGCACGACCGCCAGCGCGAACAGCCAGCCGACGCGACTCGGCCCCCAATCGGGGAGCAACTCGCGACGCACACTCCGCAGGCCGGTGAGGAAGAGGGCGAGGCCGAGGCCGCGGACGAGAAGGCCGGCGAGCTTTTCGGGGAGTACCGTCAAGGCGGCGAACACGGCGGCGATCACCGGCGGGTTGCGGTAAATGTCCGTGCCCGGCGCGGGGCCGTACAGCGTCTCGCCGCGCAGCCAGCGCTCGCCGGCCGCGAGGTAGATCGGCAGGACGGTTTGCGAAGTCGGCTTCGACACGGCCACCCGGACGCCGATCGCGGCGGCGAGGACCAGCCAGAGCGTCCAGGCCAAGCGCACCGAGAAGGGGATCGCCAGGAAGCGGGCGAGCGAGTTATGCATCGCCGTCGCCGTCGCCCGGTGCCGTGGGGCCGGGGCCACTGGTGACGTGGCCTGTGCAGATGCTGCGCTTTGTGGAGCGGATGAACTCGACGATGCGGCGGATCGCCGGTAGGTCGGGGTAGAGTTGCTCCATCTCGGCCAGGGCGTCGGGGATGGTCCGGCCACTGCGGTTGAGCAGCTTGTACGCCGCGCGCACCGCGTTGATCTCGACGCGCGGCACCCCGGCCCGGCGCATGCCGACGACGTTCACGCCGCGGACCTCGTTCATGCGGCCCTGCACGATCCAGTACGGCGGCAAGTCCTGGCTGACGCAACTCAGCGCCCCGATCATCGCCAAGGTACCGACGCGACAGAATTGGTGGACGGCGGTGTTGCCCGACATGTAAGCGCGGTCGCCGAGTTCCGAGTGCCCGCCCATCATCGCGCCGTTGGCCAGGATGCAGTCGTCGCCGACCGTGCAGTCGTGGGCGACGTGGGCGTTGACCATGAACAGGTTGCGGTCGCCGATGACCGTGGCGTGCGGGCCGACCGGCATCGCCCGGTGGACGGTGACGTACTCGCGGAAGGTGTTGCCCCTGCCAATCACGACCCGCGTCGGCTCGCCCTTGTAGGCCATGTGCTGCGGCGCGTCACCGATGACGCACCCCGTGTGGAAGCGCGTCATCGCCCCGACCTCGACGAGACCCAGCAGGTGGACGTGCGGCCCGACGACGACCCCGGCGGCGAGGGTGACCCCCGCTTCGATGATGGCGAACGGCCCGACGGTCACGTCGTCGGCAAGATTCGCCTCGGGCGCGACGACGGCAGTGGGGTGAATGTGACTCGGCATCGGCGTCCCTGCTACCAAGATGTGGCGGAGGGTACTTTTACGCGAGAGGTGCGAGTCGTCGAGAAGAATTTTAGC
>JANXTD010000155.1 GCA_025352585.1 Fimbriiglobus sp. | reverse complement strand
CCCACCACGACGACAACCGCGTCAGCATCGGCGACAGCCGAGGGATCCCCGGTGATGCTGAAAGTGCCGTCGGCCAACACTTTGTGCAGGACAGGCTCCGCGCCGTCCTCCCAGAACGGCATGACGCCAGCGCTGATCTGCGCAACTGCCGCTGGATTGATGTCGTAGGACACGGTCCGCAGACCCTCACCAGCAAATGCGAGCGCTAGCGGCAGACCTACGTGACCTCCGCCACCGACCACACATACGTCCGTCACGACACCCGCCTTGCCAACATGTGCTTATCTCCTTGGGAGCCCATACGGTACCTCGCGAGACCACAGACCCCGACCACGAGAGGGCCGCGCCTAGAACACGCGCCACGCCGGGCAGGTGCCCCGCCCTGACGCTCATCATCCCCCGTCGCCGTACTGTTTCGGTTCGACGGCGCGCCGTCATCCGGAGGAGCAACGTGAGTTTGCCCGCACTAGCACTAGCACTGGGCGCTTGGTGATCAACGATCTGTGGATCGTGCTGCTCACTGCCATGTGGATGTTCATCCCAGGCATGGCATTGGCGGCGGCTGTCCTAGGGCGACCTTCCTTCTGGATGATCCCTGCTGGGCCTCCCCTGACGTTTCTGATGTTGGCGTGGCTAGGCATCGGGACGTCTAACGCAGGCGACAATGCCATCTTGGTGATGCGTCTTGCTTCGGTGGGCTTGACGTTGCTGCTGCTGGTCGCCCTTGCCAGGATCCGGTTTCGGGCTCGGAAGAAAACTTTCGGACCCCCATCCATCGTGAGTCGGCGAATACGGATCGCGGCCGCGGCGGGGGTCGCAGCGGGTGTCGTGATCGGCATAGCCACCATGTCGACATCAGACCAGTGGATTCATGGGGTTCCGCAGTATTTCGACGCTCCTTGGCATGGTTACCTGATTGCCACAATCGAGCACCGCGGACTCACCGCACCGTGGCAGTTGGTGCCGTTGGACACCTATACAACGACCGCTCTCACGCCGTATCCGTATGGCTTGCACCTGCTCGCAGCAGTGAGTGACATCACGTCGGCGCCGAATGTCACGCTGAACTCTGTCAAGGCAGTCGGTTCAATCTTCGTGGCAGCAACTGGTGCTGCCGCTCTGGCGGCAAGCGTTTTCGGACGCCGCTATCTAGCGATCGCCCTCCTGCCTATTGCGCTCATGCTGCTGCCTGCGTTCCAACTGCGGGTAGCCGGGCTGCCGCCGTACGCCCTCGGAATCACGATGATGCCGGTGGCGATCGCGTTCCTGCTCCGGCTGCGGGACCGGCCCGGCGTATCCGGAATAGTGCTCGCGGCGTGCTCGCTGGCTGCCATCGTCGTGGTCCAGCCTGCAGTCGTCGTTCTTGTTGTCGTCGCCGCCACACCCCCACTGACTTAAACAGCCACGTTTTGCGGCAGTTTAAGTCTTAACGCGAAGGTGCCCTGGCCACCCACTTAACGGGAAAAGGCGACCAGGGGTTTCGAGATCAAAGTCGGATTGTAACTGGGCATCTGGCGTTATTGTGTAGCCGTTCCGCAACTCACGCTTCTTGTAGCGGTCAGTACCGATAGAGTGCCGGCACGCCGTCGGAGTTCACGAGTTTCACACGCACGCAGTCGCACCGGGTTTCTTGCACGCGAATCGCGTTGCACGGTTTTTGCGACCGGCCTGAGTGCCTGCGCCGCACTACCGATCAGTTCGTCTTCATCGTACACAGCCTCCCCAATGTTAGCGCTGCGACTAAGCCCCGGCCAACTTCACTCTGAGTACAGCGACCGGGGCACTTGGGGCGACGTGAATTAGCGAATTTGAGTAACTGGTGCTCATCAGCTACACCTTTGCCTCGACGGCTTTATCGGCCACGATTCGGATTCGCCGACCTACTTTTGGTACTCCTCCCACTCGCAGAGGTAAGTCTTGCCCGGCGTGAGATTATACAACAATTTTCAGCAGATCGACCGGGCCGGCGGCAAGGTCAAAGAACTCCGGGCTACAGCACCACCCCCCTGAAATGTCCATGCCCAGGACACCAGCGAGAGGTGCTTGTTGTATTAGTTTAATATTTAACGTGAACGGATGTTAGATTCGTCATTTCGTCTTGGGCGGCCTTCGAGATGACCGTTTTTGGCAAAAATCACCGGACGTTCGCCGCCATCGCCAGTTAGGGTCGCTCACACGCCCGCAGGTCACGAGTCTGCGCGACGCGCCGGTGCCGACAGCCAAGGCAAGGTTCCTTGCCTGTCGGCACCGGCGCGAGGCTCACCACTCCAGGTTGTCGGCGACCCAGCGCAGCTTTTCGACGGTCGCTTCGATCTGCGCGGCGACGCCCGCGGGGCCGTGGGCGTACCACATCTCGACCCGGAACCCCTCGTCCTGCCGGCTCAACCAGTCGGCCCAGGTCTGGAGCGACTCCAGTTGGGCGCGGGCGTGCAGCAAGTCCAACCTGTACCGCTCCCCCGCCGGGAGGGGGGCGGCGGGCGGTGTCGCGCCCGCGGGTTCGGCCTCGACCTCCATCGGGCCGGTGGCCGTCCGGGGCGGGGCGTCTTCGGGCGCGGCCTCCATCAAGCCGGTGGCCGGGGGCGGTGACGCCGCGAGGTCGGCGTCGTCGTCGGGGTCGTCCTCGTCCAAGTCGCCGACCGCCGGCTCGTCGGGAAACACTCCCCCGGCCCCCACCACCACGGCCCGCGGTGCCTGCGGGAACGGGTCGCCGGGTTCCTTGTCCCCGGCGCAGGGGAGGTCGAGGAGGCGGTAGGCTTCGGTCAGCCCGATCCCGTGCATGGCGTCCTCGCCGATCCGCTCGGCGAGGTTCCGGTATCGGTACTCGCTGGAGTGGCCGAGGCCGGGGACGTACTTCCGCTTCCACGTCTGCCACTCCCCGTGAGCCTGCTTCGCGCGGGCCAGGTTCAAGGCGTGGCCGAACCGCCACGCCTCCACGGCCAGCCGCTCCCGGCTCCGCTCGCAGAAGCCGCCGAGCCTCTCCAAGCTCCAGTTTTCGTCGGGTCGTTCGTCACTCATTCCTGGACTCCTTTTGCGGTGTAGTTGCACCACACGACTTCCGTGCGGCGGGGCTTCTTCTGCGCGGACGAGATCGAGCAGCGGGTGGCGAACTCGTAACGTTCCCAGTGCTTCAGGGCGTCGGCGTAGAGGGGGCAGTCGTACCCCGACACCATCACCCGGCCCTCGACCGACTGGACGCGGGCGAGGAGCCGGCGGTGGTCGGCGTCGGCCATCTCGTGGGCGTACTGGTCCCGCCTCCCGCCCCGCGTCGAGTGGACGTAGGGCGGGTCGCAGTAGAAGAGGGTGCTCGGCGCGTCGTACCTGTCGAACACCCGCTCCCAGGGGAGGTTCTCGATCACGACGCTGCGGAAGCGGGTAGCGACCTGAACCAGAACGTGCGGCAGGCGGGGCCACTGCAGGGTGCGGCAGGGGAGTTTGAAGCACGCCCACTGGGCGGGGGTCGCGGCGGAAAAGTGAACCCCGGCCCGCGCCTGGTTGCCGGCGACGACCGTCGCCCAGGCCCGGCGCACCGGGCCGGACGCGGGGTCGCGCAGCGCCGCCAGGGCCGCGCGGTACTCCTGCCGCGAGTAGGCGGTCAGGCAGACGAGGCCGACGAGTTCGTCCCGCTGGGGCGGGTCTTTCAGCACCGCGAAAAGGTTGAACAGGTGGCCGTCCAGGTCGTTCCACGTCTCCCACCGGGAGGCGGGCTTGTTCAAGATGTCGGCCCCGGAGCCGCCGAAGACACCAACGTACATGCTATGCCGGGGGATCAACCCCAGGAGCCTCGGCATCAGCGTGGCCTTGCTCCCGGCGTACCGGACGGGGGCGGATATGCGACTCATGGTGGTTCCCTTCGCAAAAGTCCCACAGTGGAATATTTAGGGGCAAACTTGAAGGGTGAAATGTAAATGATCCGGAGAGTTGAGTCAACCGACAATTCCCACTGATGCGGGGGATAAAATTCCGCAACCGCGAGCAGCGGGCGTCCGCTGTGCACTGGAGGCAGACGGAAGCCCGCCGCTTGCGGTTGCGAGCTTTTGTCGCGTTTCCGAAGGAAATTGGCGGGCTAGTCGGGGGCCGGCGGCGTCGCGTGCGGGGGCAGGCGGTCGCAGCAGCGGGGTGACGTGGAGTACGACTCGTCTTGGATGTTTGGCCGCGACTCTTATAACGCGGGCGGCGAATTGTAACGTGATAATGTTAGCAACGAGTTGGGGTCGGAGGGGGATGAGTGAACACCCACATTGGGCGAGTTCACGTTAACATGAAGTTGGGTGTGCTGCCAGATGCGTTAACGTGAACATGGTGCCAAGTTCACGTTAACTTCGAGTTGGAGTCCCGGCCATCGGGTTGGCGACACGGTACTCTGGGGCACTACTACGCGGCGGGCGAGGGGGGCGTGTCGGCCCGAGGAAGCGGTCGCACTGGCCGGACACGGTCGTCCGCCCGACCCGGCACAGGTAGCGGAGGGTGTCGTTGCCACGGGTGGACAGGGTGGACAGGGTGGACGGGGAGGCCCTATCTATTTACTAACTTCACAAAGTTACCAATACAGTAGGTTTTGCCTGTCCACCCTGTCCACCCGTCACGAACTCCAAGTTACCCCCCACCATTTGCTGCGACCGGGGCCGGGGCCGGGGCGTGGCGGATGGCGACCCCGCCGTACCCCCAAAGCCGGCTGCCGCTCACGGTCCGCCGCTGCCGGCTCGCCTTCCGCAGCACGTCCGCGAAGTCCTTCCCGAAGTACGCCTGCTGCTGGGGGATTTCCCCCTTCTCGGCGCACCAGTCGAGGTAGGCGTCGAACAGGCGCTCGTTCGAGGTCCAGTCGGCCCCCGGCTCCAGGCACTCGGCGGGCAGGTGGCCGGGGGACACGGACGGGTGGACGGCCAGCCGCTCCCGGACGAACGACAGCACCGGCGCGGTCCTGGCCCCGAAGTCCGCCGCCGCCGCCCGGCTCGCCGCCCCCACGGTGAACCGCCCGTTCGACCGCAGCCGCTTCAGCCCGGCCAGCGCCCAGTTGGCGATCCCCGGCAGGTCGGCCCGCAGCTTCGCCTCCAGGCCCGTGTCCTCCCGCCCGGCGAAGCTCACGTCGAACGGGAGCAGGAGCATCCGGTTCAGCAGCGCGCCGCTGGCGTCGAACAAGGCCGGCTTGCGGTTGGCCGCGATCACGAACCGGGCCAGCACCCGCTCGGACGCGATGGCGGGGTTGTGCTTCTCGTTCATGACGACCTCGTCACCGCCGACGGCGGCCTTCAGCCCCTCCACGATCTTGACCCGGTTCGGGTCGTTGGCGAGTTCGACCTCGCCCACCACCGCGACCAGCTTGTTCCGCAACTGGGTGGGGCCGTGCGGCGTGACCAGGAGCGGGAGGGAGAACCCCGTGTACCCGCCGCCGAGCAGGCCGGCGATCACCCCGGCGATGGTCCCCTTGCCCGACCGGGACTCGCCCAGCATCAGGAGCGCCTTCTGGTGGCTGATGTCGGGGACGAGGCAGTAGCCGACGAACTCGCCCAGCAGGTCGGCCCGCTCGGCGTCCCCCTCGAAGACTTCCTGGAGGAACTGCCCCCACCGGGGGCAGCCCGCGGCGGGGTCGTAGTCGAACGGCAGGCACGAGGCGCTGCACCACTTCGGGTCGTGGGCGCTGAGCTTGCCGTCGCCGTTCAGGTCCAGCAGGCCGTTGCGGAACGTGACGACGTGCCGCGCGTCCCGGAACGGCTGCCCCCCGCCGTGCCAGAACGGCATCGGGCCGTACACGGTCGCGTCCCGCCAGGCGTAGGACTGGACGACCTCCTTGACGTTGCCGACCAGGTTGTTGGACTGGCCGACCTTTTTCGCCTTCATGAAGGCCCGGATCAGCATGGGGAGTTCGTCGCACGGGGCGTACCGCGTGCCGTCGTACAAGTAGCTCTTGCCCGCGTGGTACAGCGGGTACTGCTCCTGCCCGGCCAGCCACTCCACGAACCACCGGGCGATTTTGTCATTCTTGCCCAGGTCGCCAAAGTCGTTAAAGTTTTCCGTTACTGCGGTCGATACATACATATTGTCTCCTTCAAAGTCTCAAATTCCGAAAAGTTCCGCGAGCCGCCGCCGTTGCGATCCGACGGCGGCTTCGGCTTTATCCCACGTCCGCGAGAAGTACGCCTCCCCGCGTTCCTCGAACTTGCCCACGTCGGACACCCGCCCCCAGAGGGCGTCCGCGTCCAGCCCCAACTTCACCGCCCACGAGCACAGTGCGTAGTCGGCTTGTGAGCGGCCCCCGACCTCAGCCCCGGCACTCCTGTCGATCAGCCGCTCCGTGACGCAGCGTTGCTTCTCCGTGAGGCCGTCCCACCCCAAGCCGCCCGAGCCGCCCGACGCGACGACCGGGCCGGTGGCCGGCGCACGGGGCTTGACAGGCGTGGCGACCGGGGCGGCGAACGGCTCGAACAGGGCGAGGGGGTGGCGGCAGTCGTGTGCGGCGTAAACCTCGCACGGCACAGGCTGGCGTCCGTTCCGGGCGTCCTTGCGGTTGAGCGTGCCGGGGAGCCGGAGCAGCCGGGCCACGTCGCTGGTGTGGTCGCCGCCGATCTTGGCCGACAGGCCCCGCACCACGCCCTCGACGTGAGCCGCCGCCGGGCTGATCTTTTCGAGGGCGGAGGGGGTTGGGAACGAAACCGGCTCCGCCAGCCGCCAGTAGACGTGCGACCCGTTCCCGCTGCCCACGACGGCTGAGGCGGTCGGGAGTCCGGCCCTTCCGATCCGCTCGACGGCCTCGGGCGGGCGGCAGTGGTCGAGGTCGGCCCAGAGGCAGCGGCAGAGTAGGACCGTTCCGCTCCTCCCCGGTTCCCTCCTGGGGCGGGGGCAGACGCCGAAGAAGGCGTTCGCGCGGGTGACCTCACAGTAGGCGTTGATGTCCGCCAGCGCCGCCTCGTCGAAGGCGGCGGCGCGGTCGAACGCCGAACGGACGTACCGCGACCGCTTCTTCCCGGCCTCGACCCACGTCTCGATGAGCCGGAGTTCCACGAGGTCATCGGGCGTGAAAAGGGCCGACAGGAACGGCGTCACCGCGCACCCGCCCTTCGCTTGATGTCGGCCCACGCGGCCACGGCGTCCCGCTCGGCGGGCGTGTAGTACAGCCGCCGGCCCACCGGGAACGTCGGCCCGGCGACCTCCCCGCGCCGCTCGGCCTGGAACAGCCGCCCGTAGGGAAGGCCGAGCGCCGCGGCTAGCGTCACGCGGCTGTAGACCGCATCGTTGTCAATTTTT
>JANXTD010000130.1 GCA_025352585.1 Fimbriiglobus sp. | reverse complement strand
GGTCGGCGCGCCGGAACTCGGGGCCGTCCTGCGCCAGCTCGTCGCCGCCGGCGTGGTCCCGGCCGACGCCTGGGAGGCGATCGGCCCGGCCGCCCGCGACCGCCTCGCCGCGGTCGCCGGCCTGCCGGACCTGGCCCACGCGCTGCTCGCCGCGCGGCTGCTGAGCGTCTACCAGGCCGCGCGCGTCCGCACCGGGGCGGTCAACGGCCTGGTCCTGGGCAGCTACCGGCTGCTCGAGAAGGTCGGCTCCGGCGGCATGGGGGTGGTGTTCCGGGCCGAGCACGTCACGCTGCTCACCCCCGCCGCGGTCAAGGCGCTGTACGTGGACGGCGCGAAGAACCGCCGGAGCGTGGAGCGGTTCTTTCAAGAGGTGCGGGCGATCCGCGGCCTGCGGCACCCCAACATCATCGCCTACCTCGACGCCGGCGAGGGGGCCGGGGCGGGGCCGGGCGGCCAGGCGGTGCCGTACTTCGTCATGGAGTACCTGCCCGGCCGCAACCTCGACGACCTCGTGACGCAGGACGGCCCGATGCCGCTGGCCCGCGCCTGCCAGGCGGCCCACCAGATCGCCGACGCCCTGACCGAGGCGCACCGCCAGGGCCTCGTCCACCGCGACATCAAGCCGTCGAACATCGTGCTGACGGCCGACGGCACCGCCAAGCTGCTGGACTTCGGGGTGGCGCGGCTGCCGACCCCCTCGGACCGCCTGACCCAGGACGGGGCGCGGCTGGGCACCATCGGCTACATGGCCCCGGAGCAGGCCCGCAACCCGCGCGACGTGGACGGCCGCGCCGACGTCTTCGGCCTGGCGGCGACGCTGTTCTTCGCGCTCACCGGCCAGGACCCGTTCCTGCCGCCGGGCGGGTCGATGGGCGCAGCCCGGCCGCCGTCGCTGGCGGACTTCCGGCCCGACCTGCCTCCCGAACTCGACGCGGCGCTGGCCCACATGATGGCACTGGCCCTGCCCGACCGCACCGCCACGGCCGCCGACGCGATGCGCGAGCTGGCACCGTTCCTGGGCTGGCAAGGCCCGTCCGCGTCCGGGGAGGCGGCCGCGGTCCGCTCCGGCGAGTACGCCGCCGCGCCGCACGCCCCCGCGCCGAACTCGGGGCCGGACTCGGGGCCGGCCTCCGGGCGGACGCCGGGGGCCGCCAACCTCACCCTGCCGGGCGCGGCCCCGCCCAGGGCGGCCCGCCTGCACCGCGTGCTGATCGTGGACGACGAGGAGCCGGTCCGCCGCGTCTGCCGCCTGGCCCTCCAGCACGAGTCGGTGACCATTGAGGAGGCCGACAACGGCCCCGACGCCGTCGCCCGCGGCCTGACCGTGCCGTACGACCTCATCCTACTCGACGTGGACTTGCCCGGCCTCAAGGGCGAGTTGGTGCTGAACCAGATCCGCCAGCGGCCGCCGGCCCCGCACTTGAAGGTGATGATGTTCTCGGGGCGTACCTCCGGCGACGACCTGTCGCGGATGCTCTCCGCCGGGGCCGACGACTTCCTCGTCAAGCCGTTCAGTGTGGTGCAACTGCGCTCGCGCGTCAAAGCGATGCTGCGGCTCAAGGACGCCCAGGACCGCTCCGACTTGCTGTCGCGGCAACTCGCCGAGTCGAACGCCGAGTTGGAGCGGGCGCTGAACTCCCGCGACGGCGAACTCGTCCACGCCCGCGGCGCGATGGTCCTGGCGATGGCCAAGCTCGTCGAGCAGCGCTCCACCGAGACCGGCTCGCACCTCTTGCGGTTGCAGCGCTACTGCCGCGTACTCGGCGAGGCGGCGTCGGGACTGCCGGCGTTCCGGCACCGGCTCGACGCGGTCTTCGTGCAGTCGGTCGAGGACGCCGCCCCGCTGCACGACATCGGCAAGGTGGCCGTGCCGGACGCGGTGCTCAACAAGCCGGGCAAGCTGACGCCCGAGGAGAAGCAACTCATGCAGACGCACACGACCGCGGGGGCCGAGACGCTGGCCGAGGTGTCGTCGCGCTACGCCTTCGCGACCGGCTTCTTCGCGACGGCCGTGGAGATCGCGCGGAGCCACCACGAGCGCTGGGACGGCACCGGCTACCCCGACCGCCTGAGCGGCGAGTCGATCCCGCTCTCGGCGCGACTGGTGGCGGTCGCCGACGTGTATGACGCCCTGCGGTCGCGGCGGGTCTATAAGCCGGCGCTGTCGCACAACCTGGCGGTCGAGCAGATCCTGGAGCGCTCGCCGGGCCACTTCGACCCCGGCCTGCTCGAGGCGTTCCGCCGCGCCGCGCCGCACTTCGAGCGCGTCTTCCGCGACGCCACGGACTGACGCCCGGCGAGCCAAGGGTGTCAGCGACTGGAGGGGTTTTACAATGGCGAGTGTCAACCGCAAAGCTGTTGGCGACGAGATGGCCCACGCCGCGGGCGTGATCCGCGCGGCGTTCCCGGACTGTGAGCCGGTGTTCGGCGGCCACAGTGCCTCCGGCGGTCACCGCGCCCCCCGCGACCACACGATCTCGTTCCGCCTCCGCGACCAGTGGGGAAAGTACCACTCGAACGTCGTGTGGGTTCTCCCGGAGCACCTCGCCCTGTTGACGGTCGCCAACGTCCGCAAGCTGGTGGCGAACGCCAACGGCACCGGCCGCAAGCGGCGGAAGTAGGTCGCCGGCGGGTCCGCCGTGGGGCGGTAGTTTACCCGTCGTCGGGGGGCGGGAAGCGCCCGAGGACTTGCTCGTCTAGGCGGATCGCGACTCGCCGGGCGGAGTTCAAGCCGAGGGCTTCGACGAGCGCCCCACCGAGGGGCGTTCGGCCGACGAGTTCGTGACCCCGCCAGGCGAAGTGGTCGCGCCACCGCATGGCCCGCGGGTCGAAGACCGTGACCGTCGCGCCGGTTTCAGGGTCGGTCAGTTCGACGCGGTCGGACTTCGAGCGGTTACACCGCCCGCACGCCCACGCCAAGTTTTCCACCTCGCTCGACCCGCCTCCGCCCGACGGCACGACGTGTTCGACTTCAAACGTCGCCAACTGGCCGGCCTCGACAGCGCGACAGTATTCGCACCGACCGCCGGCGCGGCCCGAGACGAATTGACGCTTCGCGGCTTGGGACAGTCGGGGAGGCGGGTCGGGAAGTTTACCGCTCACGAGCCGCCAGGCGGGAGGGCTTGGATCGCGGAGGAGAGGGCGTCTTGGAAGAAGTCGAGTCGGTCGTGCAGCCGCTCGAACTCGGTACGCTCTCCGGGCGTCAGCGTGCCCTCCGTGTTCCTCGGCGTCAACTCGCCGAGCCTGTCGTTCAGCTCCGAAACCTTGAGTGCGGCGATGCGCTCGACGACGCGGTCGCGCGGCTCCGTCGGGGAGCGCCGCTGTAACCAACGGGTTGCCAAAGCCGCGACGGCGGCCTGAAGCCGTGACAACTCGTCCGGGGGAGCCTCGGCAGCCTGTAGGGCGTCAAAAACGGTGATCCCCAGACGCCAACGACGACCGAGTTCGACCCGCGCGTCCGGCCGCAGTGGGTCGAACCCCGCGCAGGCTCCCTCGTACTGGCTCAACTCGTGATCGATGTCCACAGTCGTGTTCATGAACGGCTCCTCTCGTGACACCCAGAATCTACCACACCCCGCAGGCGGAACACGGCGTGTCGCCGAAGCGCGAGGAGGTCAAAGCTACTCCTCGATCGGTGTCGCACGGCTTTGGGGCGGGAAGTCGCCGCACAGTTCATCCCGCGCCCGGATTCGGATGCGCTTGGCCGAGTTCAAGTCGAGCGCGTGGATCAACGCCCGGCCCGTCGGCGTGCGCCCGACGATCAGGTGCCCCGACCACTCGAAGTGGTCCGTCCAGTCCATCGTTCTCGCGTGGAACATCTGTGCCTGTTCGCCGGTTTCAGGGTCGAGCAGTTCCACGCGGTTCGATTTTGAGAAGTTGCAGCGCGAACACGACCACGCCAAATTGTCCATGTCGTCCGAGCCGCCTCGACTGGTCGGGCTGATGTGTTCGACGTGGTATTCGCCGCCCTGGCCCGGCTCATACATCCTGCAATATTCGCAACGCTCTGCGGCCCCGACTCTCGACGACCGCTCGCTTCTTGGCCGCCGAGAGCGGTACGTCCGGCCCGTCGGCGGCCTCGCTCACGACGCCTTCTGGCGTGTGGCGGTAATCGCGTCGTCGATGATCGACTGCAACGTGTCGAAAAACTCGTTGAGCCGCGCGAGTACGGCGTGTTCTTTTGGGGTAATCGTGCCCTCGTTGTTCTTCTCCATTAACTCCTGGAGTTGCTTATTCTGCTCGACTGGACGTAGTGCGGCGATGCGCTCGTAAAGCACACCACGTGGTTCATTTTCGGAGCGAGCCAAAAGCCACCTCGTAGCGAGGTGTGTCATGACTTCGACGAAAATTTGCTCTATTTTATCGAGTAACACTGAAGACGTAGGGAGTTCGTCCCTGATGAACGACCCGATGCTAGTACTTGATACTGTTGAGTTCCAATGCTGAAATGCATCTAGCATGTCGGCACCGCTATGCCACATTTCTAACAGCCTAGTCCTCGATCGTTGAATTTCTAAGTCTTCAGCAGATAACTTGAGGCAGGTGGCCACGAATATCGCGGCGGCGTCCAGCATGATGCCGTCAATTTGATCGAGCTTGCCCCGATATTTCTGTTTTATCTCGTAGCTTAAAGTTCGAACCGAGTCCAATTCCCTTAACTGATGGCTACGCTCACTCGTTGCGTTCATCTCCCGCCCTCCGTTCTGATGACATTCTACCCACCTCCGCGGCCCGCCGTCACGCTCAAACTTCCCGCACGATTACCCGCCGCTCAATCCTGCCGCCGGAAAGCGCTCTTGCCGCAATCCTTAGAATGCCGATAAAGATCGTGATGCCACTGCGGGAGTGCCGGCCATGCTCACAGACTTGACAGTCACCACCGACGCCCTCGCGGCGGCCAACCGCGAACTCGCTGACGCCTCGCCGCAAGACATCTTGCGCTGGGCCGTCCGGCAGTACCACCCCCGGCTGCTCATGGCGACCGCCTTCGGGGCCGAGGGCTGTGCCATCATGCACATGCTCGCGGAGATCGAGCCGGGCGTGACCTTGATCAACCTCGACACGGGGTATCAGTTCACCGAGACCCTGAAGTTGAAGGACCGCATCCACAAGCGCTACGGCCTCGACGTGATCGCCATCCTGCCCGAGTCGGGCGTACCGGAGTACGAGGCAGCGCACGGCGGGCCGGTCTACAGCCACCGGCCGGACCAGTGCTGCCACGACCGCAAGGTCTTGCCGCTGCAAAAGGCGATGGCCAAGTACGACCCGCTGGCGTGGATCAGTGCCATTCGCCGCGACCAGACGGCTAACCGGGCGACCACGGCCGAGGTCGTGCAGTGGGACGCGAAGTTTAACGTCGTCAAGGTGAACCCGCTGCTGAACTGGACCAAGGCCAACGTTTGGAAGTTCATCACCGACCATGACGTTCCGTACAACCCGCTGCACGACCAGGGGTTCCCGAGTATCGGTTGCTGGCCGTGTACGCGGGCGGTCGCCGAGGGCGAGGACGACCGCGCCGGCCGCTGGGCGGGGCAGGTCAAGAAGGAGTGCGGGTTGCACCTTTCCTCCGCTCCTCCCGACTTGAAGGACGGGGCGGGAATCTGAGTCGGGTGTGGGGTGTCGGGTGTCGGGTTTGGTCGGAAAAGCCTACGTGCGGAGCGAACTGTCGATGACCTGCCTGCGACACCCGACACCCGACACCCGACACCCGATTCTTCGCAAAGGGGCGGCTTGATGTTCCTGTCCGCGAAGGCCGAGTACGCGTCGCTGGCGATGCTCGAACTCGCCGTGCAGTACGGCGACCCGCGGCCGGTGCGCCTCGCCGACCTCGCCGACAAGCACGGCATCCCGCAACGCTTCCTCGTGCAAATCCTGTTGCAGTTGAAGGGCGCGGGGCTGGTGTCGAGCGTGCGGGGGGCCGCCGGCGGTTACCAACTCGCCCGGCCGCCGGAGGAGATCAGCCTGGCCGACGTGCTGGGGGTGATCGACCGCGCCGACGCCCCGGTCGCCAAGAACAACCGGCCGACTAACCGCGACGGCGAGGTCAGTGCGCTGGCGGCGTCGCTGCACAGCGTGTGGGACGACATCCAGGAGTCGCGCTCGAAAATCCTCCGCAAGACGACCCTCGCCCTGCTGGTCGAGACCGGCCAGGGCTTGCAGTACGTCATTTGAACCCTGTGCTTTGCCCCCGGTTAGTTGTTATTTGGGTTGGTCGAGGGCAATGAACATCACGTAAGACCAATCACAAATAACAAGCGACCAGTAACAAAGGACAAGTTCATGCCCGATCTAATCGTTCCCCACGGCGGCGTCCCGACCCCGGTGAGCCGCACGGTGGCCACCCTGCCGGCGCTGACCACCCCACCGATCCCGGTGTCCGACGCCGACCTCTCGACGCTGTACCGCATCGCCGACGGGGCGCTCTCGCCCTTGACCGGGCCGATGACCAAGGCAGAGTACACGCAGGTCATGGAGGAGGAAGTCGTTGTTCGCGGCGGCAAGAAGTACGCCTGGACGATCCCGCTCGCCTTCCCCGTGGACGCGGAACTCGCCAAGACGCTGCAAACCGGCACGGCGTACCCGCTGACCAACTCGGCCGGCGTCGTCGTCGCGAACTTGCAGTTGAAGGACGTTTACCCCTGGAACAAGCCGCTGTACAACGCCGCCGTGTACAGCACCACGCGCACCGACCACCCCGGCGCGCGCATCGCCAACGACGACCCCCGCACCTTCCTCGTGGGCGGGGAAGTCTCGGTGCTGCCGCAGCCGAAGAACCCGCACTTCGGCGACCTGGTGATGACCCCCGCCGAGTCGCGGGCGCTGTTCGCCAAGGTTGGCTACCAGCGCGTCGTGGCCTTCCAGACGCGCAACGCCTTGCACCGCGCCCACGAGTACGCCCTGGTGGTTGGCCTCGAACGGCTGACGCGCGAGGGGCACTTCGCCGGGGCGGTGCTGAACCCCCTCGTCGGCGAGACCAAGTCGGACGACGTGGACGCCGTCACGCGGATGAAGACGTATCGCGCGCTCATTGACGGCAAAGTTTTGGGCGAGGGCGACATTGACGAAGCGTTGTGGGCCAAGGTCGGCCGGCCGTTCTCGGACCACATGCACTTGTTGGGCCTGGACATCAAGATGTTCTACGCCGGCCCCAAGGAGGCGGTGATGCACGCGATCTACCGGCAGAACTACGGCTTCACGGACATTATCATCGGCCGCAAACATGCCGACGCCCCTTACGACGACAAGAGCGAGATCTGGGACGGCCTGGCGGCGCACCGCAAGTTCGACCAGTTGCGTGGCGAGCTGATCATCAACCCCGTCAAGGTCGGCTTCGCGGCCTACTACGCCGAGGCCGGCCGGGTGCGGCTGGTCGAGGAGGCCCCGAAGGAGTGGAAG
>JANXTD010000114.1 GCA_025352585.1 Fimbriiglobus sp. | reverse complement strand
CTGCTCGCCGCCACCGATCAGCGCCTCTCGCAGGTCGTGCGCAAGCTGCCGCCGGTGCACGTGGCCCACGAAGCGGTGGCCACGCCGTGGGAAGCTAGCAAGAATAGACCGAGGAGGAGCCGGTGCCAGGTCGTCATGGGGAGTTCTCGACGCGAGTTGGGTCCGGCGCAATCATACCGCGCCGCCAACACTCGGCGAACGCCAAACTGGCGCGCTCACTTGACTCGCTTCAAGACGATCGTCGACGAAACCGGCTTCCCTTTGCCCGCGACCGAGACGACCTTGGCGATCATTCGGTCGCCGCTGACGATGCCGTTGACGGCGACGGCGGAGAAGTTGCCGCGGACGCTTTTCGTCATCCTGTATTCGAGGCCCAAGGCCCGCGTCTGCCCCTCGACGTCGTAACTCCAGTTGCCTTGCGCGCCGGGGCTGTCTTCGACGTGGCCCTTGAACAGCCCGCCCTCGCCCATCTTGCCGACGTAGAGGTGGTAGGGGATTGTGCCGCCCCCCGGCCGGCGGAGTTCGCCGTGCCACACGGAGCCGCCTACGAGGCGACTGGCCCCGCCCAACTGCTTCTCGAGGTCCTGCTTCATCTTCAGGCCTTGGCGCTCTAGGGTCGCGTCCTTGGTCTTGGTCCCCTCGGCGATCACCTCGTCGATCAGGACCGTGAGCGGAATCGCGGCCTTGTTGACCTTCAGCGCGTACTCGAATTGGCCGCCGACGAAGTCGTCGTCGGTCGGGAACGCGCCGGTCTTCTCGAAGGTCTCCTTGCCCTCCTGGAGTTCCTTGCGGCGGTCCGTCCGGGCCGCCGGGGTCAGGCCCGGTTGGGAGTCGGATTTGCGGATGGCGATGTCGAAACTGGCGAGGACGATGTCCCGCGCCCGGTCGCGTTGGGCCGCGAAGTCTTTGCTCCTCTCGGCCCACCTCTTGACCCAGACGGCCTCCGCGGCGTCCTCGGCCGGGACGGCGTCCGCCGTCGCGACCGAAAAGCTCGCCGCGATCAGCAAGAGAAGCGAGTGGCGGAACATCTCCAGGCTCCCGAAGTCGCGAAGACTTCCAACCCCGGAGTGCCGCGCGGGTGCGAACCCGTGCGGAGAGGCGTCGAGCTTCGACAGGCTATGAAGCTACAAACTCTGACTCGCTGACGCAAGTGAATTTCGCTGCGAGTGAGTCATCCCGACTCAGCTCACGTCGGCTGGCTTGACGAAGGGGGCGAGGTCGATTAGTCGCTCCGTACCCGCACTCTTCGAGGTGAAGTACGTCGCCGCGACGCCGCGCAGGCCGGTGCCCGGCAGCAGCGCGCCGCCGCTGACGCGCACGCCTTCCGTCACGGCCTCCTCGACCGGCGGGGTACTCGCCATCATGGCGCGGAGGCTCACCGGCGGCTCGGCCAGGCGGGCGGCCTGACGCACGGAGGTGTCGCCGGTCGGGAACAGGGCCAGCTTCGCGGCGGTCGCGCCGGCGTACACGCCGACTTCGGGGGTGCCGTCGGCCGCGCCGGTGAGGATTTGCAGCTTGCCGCCGACTTTCAAGTCGCTCAGCGCGACCTCGACGCCGCCCCGCCGCCCCGAGTCGTGGGCGAAGAAGTTCTGCACGATGGCGTCCGACGGCACGTCCCAGACGGAGACGCGCGGCCCGCCGCCGAACCCCGCCCCGACGACGACTTGCGCCGCGCCCCGCCCGGAGAGGTCGCCGACCGCCAGCGACAGGCCGCCGCGGTAGGTCGGCTCGAACACCTGGATCGCCTTGAGCAGCGAGCCGTCGAGCGAGCTGAAGACCTTGACGATGCTGCCGCCGCCGCTGCGGGGCACGGCGACGATGTCGGGCACGCCGTCGCCGGTCACGTCGGCCACGGCCGTGAGGACGCCGCCGGTGAAGGTCGGCTCGTAGGCGAAGAACTGGAAGCGGATCGAGCCGTCCGCGTTCAAGACCTTGACGACCGGGGCGACGCCGACCTCCGCGCCGACCACGCTCAACGGCGTGGCGACGGGAGGCACCACGGGCGGGACGACCGGCGGCGTCACCGGCGGGACGACGGGCGGCACGACCGGGGGCACCACCGGCGGGACGACCGGGGGCACCACGGGCGGCACGACTGGGCTGGTCACCGTCACGGCGACCGGGTCAGAAACCCCGGTCGGGACGGTCGTGACCGACGGGGTGAAGCGGGCGGTCACCGCCTGAGGGCCGGCGGCCGGGAAGCTGGTCGTGAACGCCGCCAAGCCGTCGGCGGTCGCCACCGTGCCGAGGACCGTCGCCCCGCTCAGGAAGTCGACGCTGCCGGCGAGGCTCGGGGGGCCGCTCGCCGTGGCCGTGAAGGTCACGGCGTCGCCCGTCTTGGGGCTAATCGAACTCGCGGTCAGCGTGACCCGCGGGGCGACGGTCAGCGTGAAGAGTTGGGTGTCGAAGTTATCCGACGCTTCGAGGCCGGAGCCGAACCGGTCGACGTTGTCGCGGACGCCGGCCTTCAACGAAATCGTGCCGAAGAAGCCGGCGGCCGGGGTCAGCGTCGTGACGCCGGTAGCGGCGTTGACGGTCACGGAGACGTTGGCGGGGTCGCCCGCGAAGCCGGCGTCGAGAACTTTGTAGGTCAGCGAGTCGCCTTCGGTGTCGGTGGCGGTGAGGGCGAACGACACGGCCGTACCGCCGGCCGAGGTGAGGTTGGCGACCGGCCCGAGGAACGGCCGGTTGTTCACCGCGTTAACCTTGCCGGTCAGCACCGCCGTGGCGACGGCCGGGGCCGCCGAGCCGTCGTTGGCGGTGACCGTCAACGTCGTGGTGTCTGCGGACGCGAAGCCGAGTCGAGGCGTCACCTTGATCACCGCGTTGGCGGTGTCGGTGATCAGGGTCGCGGCGGTAATCGTCACCGGGCTGACCGGTTGCGAGCCGTTGAGCGGGGTGTTGCGAATCTTGGTGTAGGTGTCGAAGCCGGACGTGAGGATGCCGAAGATCGTGTGGTTGAAGTTGAGGTTCTGCGGCCGGCCGGCGAGCGGCAACCCCAGGTCGGTGATGAAGAACTGCGAGTTGTTGGTGTCGTCGCCCGAGTTCGCCTCGGCGAGCAGGCCGTTCGAGGCGAACGTGAAGGCGGGGTTGAACTCGTCCACGAAGTCGGGCCGCGGCGAGCCGCCGACGCCGTTGCCGGTCGGCGAGCCGCCCTGGATCACGAAGTTGGGCACGACGCGGTGGATCAGCTTGCCGACGTAGAAGCCGTCGCCGACGAGGTTGACGATCTGCGCCGTCGCCAGCGGGGCCGCGTCCTCGAAAAGGCGCATCGTCAGAGTACCGGTGAACGGCGTGCCGCCGGCCTGCGTCCCCGACACGGTGAACACCACACTCCGGCCACCCTGGATCACCTCCGCCGTCGCGCTCGGATTGCTCGACGTGACCGTGGTCGTGACCGGGCCGTTGGGCGTGTTACTCACCGTGACCGGCAAGTAAAGCGGCGCGTTGGCGGGCAACTCCTGGTCGGGGATCGCCGCCAGGGAGACGGACGGCACCTCGCGGCCTTCGAGGGAGACGAGTCGCAACGTCGAGCGCAAGGGTCCACCACGCATCACTTCTGACCTCCGGGAAAGGCGCGGCGTTGCCCGGTGCCCGCGGCAGCCGCCTCCCTGATAAATTCGGAACTCTCGGCACGCGACTCCGAGTCGAGTGCCGAGTTAAGCCGTCGCGTTCGCCCAGCCGTCGGAACAACCCGCCCAACCCCGACGACCGACCGTCAAGCTCAGAACAATCACCCTGTGGTGTCACTCAGGCGCTGGCTTGGCGGTTTCCTTCTTGACATAATCTTTGAAGCCGGCCATGTTGTACGAGATGTACAAGAAGGCGTGGTGCAAGGCCTGATACGTCTCGTCTTGGGGGTCGTCGGCGTAATCTTTGCGGAGGGCGTACAGCCTGGCGAGTAACTGGTCGGCGTTCAGACTCATGGGCCGGGCCTCTCCGAGCGCCCGCGCGGTCGCGGGCGGGTATTTGACGGCGTAACCGAGGGCAAAGTTGTCCTAACTTCCCCGATTGCCTAGATTCTCCCCTGGGAGGCGACGATTCTTTGCCCCCCCGCACCATCTTAGCCGTCTTGACAATAGTCCGGCTAGGGTGGTACAAGCACTGCCCGGACGGACCCCCGACAGATCGAGGCCATGGTCAAGAGTAGTAGCCAACCGCTGTCCGTCTGGTTCCTCGTCTGGGACGTGGTCGTCACCGTCGTGGCCTGGGTCGGGGCGTACCTCATCCGCTTCGACACCGGCATCCCGCTCGTCAACAACCACCAGCCCGACTTCGAGCTTTGCGTCAGCAACTTGCCGCTCGTGATCATCCTCTCGCTCGTGTCGTACCGCCTCGTCGGCCTCTACGAAGTCCACCGGCTGCGGCGGGTGAGGGAGGAAGTCGTCGCGGCCCTCAAGGGCGTCGCGCTGCTGGCGCTGCTGCTGATGTCCACGAACTTCGCCCGCCAGTACCCGTACGAGTCGCGCCTGGCGATGGTGATCTTCATCACCGCCACCTTCGTCGGGATCGTGGCCTACCGCCGGGCCAGTTGGATCATTTTGGGTCGCCTCCGCGCTAACGGCTACAACCAGAGCCACGCGCTGATCGTCGGGGCGGGCCGCCTGGCCCGTCGCACGGCGCGCTCCCTCGAACACGCCTCGTGGATGGGCATCCAGACGGTCGCCTACGTGGACGACGAGGTCCCGTCGTCGCTTCTGGAGCGGGCCGTCCTCGCGCCGCTGAGCGACCTGCCGCGTCTCGTGCAGGAACTGCACATCGAGCACGTCTTCATCGCCCTGCCCTTGAACCGCTACGCCGACGCCCGGCGGGTCTTCGACACGTTGTCGCAAAGCCTCGTGGACGTCCGCATCGTCGCCGACGTGCCCGCGCTCACGGCCCTGTCGCTGACGACGAGCAACCTGCACGGCATGACGTACATCGGCCTGCGTGAAAGCCCTTACCACGGCCTCAACGTCGTCGTCAAGCGGGCGATGGACCTGCTCCTCGCCAGCGCCGCGATCCTGCTGCTCGCGCCGCTGTTGGCGACCCTCGCCGTCGCGATTCGCTTGACGAGTCGCGGGTCGATCCTGTACCGCCAGGAGCGCTGCTCCTTGAACGGCACGAGCTTCTCGATGCTGAAGTTCCGCACCATGACCCCGGACGCCGAGTCCCGGACCGGGCCGGTGATGACGTGCCACAACGACCCCCGCCGGACGCGGCTCGGGCGGCTGCTGCGGGCGACCAACTGCGACGAGTTGCCGCAGCTCTTCAACGTCTTCCGCGGCGACATGAGCCTGGTCGGCCCGCGGCCGGAGCGGCCCGTCTTCGTCAACCAGTTCCGCAAGACGATTCCCAACTACATGGCCCGCCACGCCGTGAAGTGCGGCATCACCGGCTGGGCGCAGGTCAACGGCTGGCGCGGCAACTCGTCGCTGAGGAAGCGGGTGCAGTACGACCTGTACTACATCACCCACTGGAACCCGATGTTCGACCTCCGCATCATGGTCCTGACGATCCTCACCATGCTTGGCCGCCGGCAACGCCACGCCTACTGACGGCAGACGGATTTGACTTCCCCCTTGCGGGTGTCGATACTGCCAACGTGACCCGCGTGCTGCTAATCTTGGCCGTGTTCCTCGCCAACCTGGGCGGGCCGAAGGTCTGTTGTTGCCTGCTGGCCGGGCCGTCCGACTCCGGCTCACGCACGGCCCCGAACCCGACGCCTCCCGGCAAGGCTCCGGGTTGTTGTCAAGGGGAGACTTGCCCCCAACCTTCGCCGACGCCGAACGCCCCGACAAGCCCGTCCCCTTGCCCCTACGTCCACGCTTGCGCCCAAGCCGATTTCCTCACGCTGCCGGAATCGCCGACGGATGTCGCGGCTGGCGATCTCGCTGCCCCCGTGGCCGTCGCGGGGTCGGCATTCGTGTACCCCACGGTCGCCGTCACGGCGGGCTTCCCGCCGTGCGTCCGCCGCCCACTTTCGCCGTACACCTCCGGCCGCGACCGCCTCGCGGCGTACTCCCTGCTCCTCTGCTAACGACTTCGACACCTTCGCGAAACCTGCAACCTTGAGCAGGTCTGTCGCGTCGCCACGCCCCGCGGTCGCCTCAGTATCGCGGATCCCATTGTGGATTCTTCTCTGTTGTCGCTTCTGGATTCGTTAACACCCTGAACTCGGAGTTTCCCATGATCCTCAAGGCCATGATTGGCGTCGCCGTTGCCTCCCTGTTGGCGGTCAGCGGTTTCGCGCTCAGCCCAACCGCGTCGTCGTGCTGCACCCCCGGCGCGGAGTGCTGCGAACTCGGCCTGCCGTGCTGCGCCGCGGTCAACGTGTCCGCCCAGGTGGAGTCGTGCTGCGCGAGCGGCGGCGACTGCTGCGAGCTCGGCGCGGCGTGCTGCGCGGCCAAATAACTCGGGCTGAGTAAACTTGCGCGGG
>JANXTD010000099.1 GCA_025352585.1 Fimbriiglobus sp. | reverse complement strand
ACCACCACTGGACGATCCGCAAGGCGACCACCGGCAAGCGCACGACAACCACCGTCACGCACCTGGCCGACCGCGCCGACCGCGTCGAGGAGCTGGCGATCATGCTGCGTGGCGAAACGCGCTCCGAGACGACGCTCAAAGAGGCGGCCGAGATGCTGAAGGCCGCAGGGATGTGATCTGAACAGTCGGGCGCGGATGTGCGAAACTGTCAGGGCTAAGCGCCGAGCAGGCCGAGGATTTGCGGGACGCTCGCCGTGCAGGGCAACAGCGTCACGCCGAGGTGGTCGGTCGAGCGCCGCAGGGTTTCCGGCCCAAGGATGACGACGCGGGTCCGCGGCTCGCTGAGCCGCAACTTGGCCGCGGTGAGCATGGCGCTTTCGCCCTCGACCGACTGACCCTGAAGGACGACGACGTTGGCCCGCGACCGCCCGGCGTCCTCGTTGGACGTGACGGTCGTCGCCTTCCATCCGGTGGCCGCGGAGAAGTCGTTCGGGGAGCAGTTCAGGGCACTCAGGCCGGGGCCGAAGACGACCGACTGTGAGGTTTCGTGCGTCGTGCTCATGGGAGTCCTCCAAACAGGTCAGGCCCACACCTTAACAGACCAGGGAGCCGAACGCCCCAAGATAAGTTCATCCCAAGCGAAACTTGCGCCGGACGCCGAGAAGATTCGGCACGAGTAGCGAATGTGACGGCTTCCCGAGCTGATACGTCACTCATAGAACGCGGTTCAGGCCGGGGCACAGCGGCCGGGTCGAATCGGCGAAAACCCGCGGAATCCTCACGGCCCGGGGGAATCGGCGTGACCGCGGGGCGGTCGAGTCGCTAACTCATCTGGGAACCCCTCACCCGTGGCAGGAACGACGCACATGACCGCGCGCATCTCGATCGGCACCTGGGCCTACATCTTCAACCAGGAAGTGCCGACCAACGACTTCCACGTCATCCTGCACAAGTTACAAGACCTCGGCTACGACGGCGTCGAGTTGGGCGGCTTCAACCCGCACCCCGGCCCCGACACCTACCCGACCCGCGAGTCGCGCGCCAAGCTGCGCAAGGAGGTCGCCGACCACGGGCTGAAGTTCTCCGCGCTCGCCGCCGACTTGTGGAGCCAGAAGCTGCTCACGCAAGAGGACTCCGGCCCCTTCATCGCCGCGTTCGCCAAGAACGTGCTGTTCGCCGACGACCTCGGCATCGACTGCATCCGCGTCGACACCGTCGAGCCGATCACGGTGGTGCAGCAGGGCCAGGTGACCAACGAGAAGGCGTTCGAGCGGGCCGTCAAGGCGTTCGACCTTTGCGCCAAGATCGCGGCGTCGCGCGGCATCCGCATCGCCTGGGAGTTCGAGCCGGGCTTCCCGATCAACAAGCCGAGCGAGATCCTCGCGCTGGTGGACGAGGTGCGCGTCAAGCGCAACAACCCCAACTTCGGTGTCTTGTACGACACCTGCCACGCCCACATGTGCGCGGCGGTCGGGGCCAACCAGATCGGCACCAAGGAGACGCTGCCCGGCGGGGCGCTCGAACTGCTCGAGAAGCTGCGTGGCAACATCACCCACGTCCACCTGATCGACAGCGACGGTACCTTGAACGAGCACAACACCTCGACGCACAACCCTTTCGGCACCGGCGTGTTGAACTTCGACGAGTTGGTGCCCGCGATCCAGAAGGCTGGCGTCCCGAGCGACTGGTGGTGCGTCGACTTGTGCTTCTGGCCGAACGCCTGGGACGTGACCGCGCAGTCGAAGAAGTTCCTCGACAAGCTGCGGGACAAGTACGCCGCCGCCTGACCGGAGTGCCCGCCGATGCCCGCCACAATGCCCCCCGTGCCCACGATGGCCGATGTCGCCGCGGTCCTCGCCGGACTGGGCGGGGTGCCGCTGGAGCGCATCTGGATGACGCCGACGCCCGGCACCGCCACCGAGGCCGACGTGATCCGCGTCGTCGAGTCGGCCGACAAGCGCCTCGTCGAACTCGTCGATGGCACCCTCGTGGAGAAAATTGTGGGCCAAGAAGAGTCTCGCATCATGATTCGCCTTGGCGGCAAGCTGGACGTGTATTGCGAGGACAACGACTTCGGCTGGGTGAGCGGCCCCGACGGCATGACGCGGATGAAAGGCGGTAACGTTCGCGGGCCAGACCTCTCGGTCTTCCCCTTCTCGATGTTCCCAGCCGACGCGATGCCGGACGAAAAGGTTGCGTCCGTCGCGCCGCGGCTCGCCATCGAAATTCTCAGTGAGTCAAACACCGTCGCCGAGATCGCCAAGAAGCTCGTGGAGCTTTTCACGTCGGGGACCACACTCGCCTGGGTCATCGACCCCAAGAAGCGGACCGCGAAGGTCTACACCTCTGCGACGAAGTTCACCACGCTCGACGGTGCCGGGGTACTCGACGGCGCGGAAGTCCTCCCCGGATTCCGGTGCCCGCTCGCCGATTTGTTCGCCGTCGGCAAGCACCGCTCTACCCGAAAGAAGGCCCCATGACTGCCGCCCTGTTTGCCCTCGCGATGTTGCTGGCCGCCGATCCGCCCAAGCCGTCGGCACTCGGCGCGAAGGTCGAGGCGATTGCCGCCACGCACAAGGGCAAGATCGCCGTCGGCGTCAAGGACCTCGCCAGCGGCGAGGAGTTCTTCCTGCGCGGCGACGACGTGATGCCGGCGGCGAGCCTCATCAAGCTCGCCGTCATGGTCGAGACGTTTCGCCTCTTCGAGGAGCGCAAGTTCAACTTCGACCACAAGCTCACGCTCACCAAGGAGGACACCGTGCCCGGCGCGGGCGTCTTGACCGACAGCTTCTCGCCTGGGGCGACGTTTAGTTTGCTCGACGCCGTGCGGCTGATGATTACGGTGTCGGACAACACCGCCACGAACATGGTCCTCGACACGATCACGATCCCGGCGACCAACGCGACCATGACGAAACTCGGCTTCCCCGAGACGCGGATCAACGCCAAGGTCTTCAAGGGCAGCACCACCTCGGTGGACCCGGCCCGCACCAAGAAGTACGGCCTCGGCTCGACGACCGCCCGCGAGATGACCGGCCTGCTCGAGCTGATCGCCACCAAGAAGGCCGTGTCGGTCACCGCGAGCGACGAGATGCTGGGCATCCTCAAGAAGAACCACGACAACGAGATGCTGGTGCGCGGCCTGCCGACGGGGACGACCTTCGCGCACAAGACCGGGGCCGTTAGCAACGCCCGCACCGACGCCGGCGTGCTGTACCTGAAGGGCAAGCCGGCCGTGATCATTTGCGTGCTGACCGACGAGAACGCCGACCAGCGCTGGCTCGTCGACAACGACGCGCAAGTCGTCATCAGCAAGGTCGGCCGCGTGGTCTACGACCACTTCGCCCCGGCCGCGGCCCCGGCGAAGGCCGAGCCGCCGAAGAAGTAGCCCGCCGCCGGAGTCCGCCCGATGGGTTTTGACGTCAGTTCGCACCCCGTGGATGTCGCGTTGATCCAGACGCGCCTGCTGCCCTACCTGCGCGGCCAGGGGGCGGCGCGCGACCTCGACGACCTCGTTCACGAAGCGGTGCGGCACGCCAAGGTCCGCTTCCGCGCCAACGCCTGGGGGCTGGGGCTGGTCGAGTTGAAGGCCAGCGACGAGGCGGAGGCGAAGGCCAACCGCAAGGCACGCGAGCCGAAGCCGACTGCTGTCCCGAAGTCGTTCGACCCCGACTTGCACGTCTGGGGCCGGCCGTACTTCGTCACCGCCCCGACGCCCGACGTGTCGGCCGTGATCGACCGCTACCTCGCCGCGACGCCGACGCAGGCCGACGCCATCGCGATGGAGCAACTGCACGCCCTGCACCCGAACCTGCCGAACCTCGTGCAGCCCGACACCGAGGGGGCGCTGCCCGACGACGACGTGCTGGCCCGCGGCCTGCGCGAAGACCTCGAACTCTTGCGCGGCTCGTTCGGCCACCTCGCCAGCGGCAAGCCGGTCAAGATGCCCGACGGCGAGTCGGTGGACCCCGAAGACCTGTTCCTGTTCACGATGCCGCTGAGTGTCTTGACGTTCGCGGCCCACCTCCAGCCCGGCTGGATGGCCCGCGGGCACGTCTGGTTCACGCAATTCGTGACCGACGCCGCGCTCGACGCCGACGGCCTGATCGAGTCGTCGGCCAGCCTGTTCGAGCCGCTGTTGAAGGGCATCGGCGGCTGGGAAGAGGCGTTCCAGGCGACGGTTACGCAGAACTACACCCTCGGCGGCTACGTCCGCCCGGCCAACGTCCCCGCCTTCCGCCAGTGGTGGGAGGCGCACCAAGCCGCGCTGGTCGCCCCGTTCGTCGCCGAGAACGACGGCGACACCGGGGCCGTCTGCTGGCTCAAGGTCCGCGAAGCGCTGCTCGACGCCGAGCGGCGCAAGTTCGCCTTCGTCGAGGCGACCGAAGTCTACTCCGGCTTCATGGGCGTCATGAATTAACCTCCCCCCTGCCCCGCTCTCCAAGGCTTCAACGTATGGCAACCAAGACTCTCAACGTCGGCATGATCGGCTACGGCTTCATGGGCCGGGCGCACTCGAACGCCTACAAGCAAGTCGGCCAGTTCTTCCCCGGCGACTATCGCGTCGTCTTGAAAGCAATCTGTGCCCGCGACGAGGCCAAAGCCAAGGCGTTCGCCGAGCAATGGGGCTACGAGTCCTTCGAGACCGACTGGCGTAAGCTGATCGCCCGGCCGGACATTGACGTGATCGACATCTGTACGCCCAACAACTTGCACAAGGAGATTGCGATTGCGGCCGCGAAGGCCGGCAAGATGATTCTGTGCGAGAAGCCGCTGGCGATGAATACGCCCGAGGGCGTCGAGATGACCGAGGCCGTCGAGAAGGCCGGCGTCGCCAACATGGTCTGGTACAACTACCGCCGCATCCCCGCCGTCACGCTCGCCAAGCGGCTCATCGAGGAAGGGCGTTTGGGCCGCGTTTTCCATTACCGGGCCAAGTTCCTGCAAGACTGGACGATCAAGGCCGACCTGCCGCAGGGGGGCCAGGGGCTGTGGCGGCTCGACGTGGCCGCGGCCGGCAGCGGCGTCTCCGGCGACCTCCTCGCCCACTGCATCGACACCGCCGTCTGGCTCAACGGCGCGATGTCGAGTGTCTGCTGCATGACCGAGACATTCGTCAAGGAGCGGATGCACACGCTCACCGGCAAGGTCGAGGCGGTCGGCATTGACGACGCCTGTATTTTCATGGGCAAGTTTGCCAACGGCTCGCTGGCCAACTTCGAGAGTACCCGCTACGCCCGCGGCCACAAGGCGCAGTACACGTTCGAGATCAACGGCGAGGACATGAGCATCTCCTGGGACTTGCATGACCTGCACCGCCTGTCCATCTACGACTACAAGGACGAGAGTAAGTTGCGCGGCTGGCGGAGTATTCACGTCACCGACAACAGCCCCGACCACCCGTATATGGCCAACTGGTGGGTGCCGGGTCTGGCGATTGGCTACGACAGCAGTTTCACGCATCAGGTCGCCGACTTCCTGATGGGCCTCGAGACCGGCAAGCCGCAAGGCCCGACCTTCCGGGACGCGCTCGAGACTCAGCAGATCCTCGACTGCATCCTGGCGAGCGCGAAGACGCGCCAGTGGGTGGACGTGCCAAAAACCTAAGTGGCCTCGACACCGCCGGTGCGACCGCGATAAACTCGGCCGATGCGCATCATCCACCTGACGGCGAGCACCTTCTACGGCGGCCCGGAGCGACAGATGCTCGGGCTGGCCGAGGCGCTGCCGCCGCACGTCGAGACGCGGTTCCTGAGCTTCGCCGAGGGCGGCCGCGGCGTCGAGTTCCCCGCCGTGGCCCGCGGCCACGGCTTCCCCGCCCGCACGCTCACGCACGACACCCCGCACCTCCGCGCGGCCGTCCGCGAGGTCGCCGGTGAACTGCGCGACTCGTCGGCCGACGCGCTGCTCTGCCACGGCTACAAGGCGAACATCCTGGGCCGGCTCGCCGCCCGGCGCGTCGGGATACCCGCGGTCGCCGTGTCGCGCGGCTGGACGTGGGAGGGCCGCAAGATGCGGGCCTACACGCAACTCGACAAGTGGCACCTGCGACTGATGGACCACGTCGTCAGCGTCTCCGAAGGCCAGGCCGCCAAGGTGCGGGCTTGCGGCGTGCCGTCGAGTCGCATGACGACGATCCGCAACAGCGCCCGGCTTGCCGCGTTTACGGAGCCAGACGTTTCGTACTGCGCGAAACTGCGTGACCAGTTTACGCCGTCGGACGGAACCGAACGGGTCGTCATCGCCGCCGGCCGCCTCAGCCCCGAGAAGGGCTTCGGCGTGCTAATTGACTCGGCCGCCCGAGTGTGCGCCGCCGACCCCGCCGCCGGCTTCGTCCTCTTCGGCGAGGGCGACGAGCGGGCGGCCCTCGAAGCCCAAGTGGCGGCATGCGGCCTGACGCGGCGCTTCCGGCTACCGGGGTTCACGCCCGACCTCGACCGGTACTTGCCGTGGGCCGACGTGGTCGCGCTGTCGTCGTTCACCGAGGGCTTGCCGAACGTGCTGCTGGAGGCGAGCGCGGCCGGGGTGCCGGTCGTCGGCACCGCCGTCGGCGGCGTCCCCGAGGTGATCGCCGACGGCGAGACCGGCTACGTCGTCCCGCCGGGCGACCCCGCGGCGCTCGCGGCGCGGCTGTCGCACTTACTCGCCGACCGCGACTCGCGCCGGGCGATGGGCGACGCCGGCCGACTGCGGATGCAGGCGCAGTTCACGTTCGAGGCCCAAGCGGAGGCGTATCTGCAACTGTTCGGCCGGCTGCTCGGCGCGGACTCTTCGGCTCCGCCGCAGGCGGCTCTTGTTAGCCCGACGCGCGAGCGAGGGTCGCACGCTG
>JANXTD010000050.1 GCA_025352585.1 Fimbriiglobus sp. | reverse complement strand
GTGAGCACGGGACGGGCCTCCGAAGGAGGTGTGGGCGGGGTGGGGGAGTCGTCAAAGACGGGACGATGGGCGTACCGGCAGTGCAACAAGCGTACCGCGACTACGCCGGAGTAGCAATCGGAATTCCTTCAAAATGTCGCGCGACCGAGTTGAGGGTGAAATCGGCGACATCCCGATTAAGTTGATCGGCATGATTGGGTATTGCCATCCCGCCAGGAATGCCGATGATTACCCCATGATCCGCAACCTCCTCAGCGCTCTCGCCCTGGCGTACCTCCTCGCGGCGGCGTCGTGGGTCGTCTCCTCCGGCGTGGTGCGTGACGATCGCGAACTCCTGAACGTCGCCTGCGACCCGACGCGCGAACTCTGGGCGGAGATCAACGGGCAGTTCACTGCTCACCACGAGCACGTCACCGGGCAGAAGTGGGCGGTGCGGCAGTCGCACGGCGGCTCGGGCAGCCAGGCCCGCGGAGTCATCGACGGCTTGCAAGCCGATGTCGTCACGCTCGCGCTCTGGAGCGACACCGACGCGATTCGCAAGGCGGGGCTGATCGCCGAGGGCTGGCAGGACCGGCTGCCCAACCGCTCGCTGCCGTTCACCTCGACGATCGTCTTTGTCGTCCGCCGCGGCAACCCCAAGGGCGTCCGTGATTGGCCCGACTTGCTCAAGGACGGCGTGACGGTCATCGCGCCCAGCCCCAAAACGTCCGGCAACGGCAAGTGGGCCTTCCTCGCGGCGTGGGGGGCCGTTTTGCAGAGTGGCGGCAGCGAAGGCGACGCGATGACTTACATGAAAACCCTCTATAAACGTGTGCCTGTCCTGGATACCTCCGCCCGTAACGCGACCATGACCTTCACGGCCAAGAAGTTGGGCGACGTGCATCTCACCTGGGAGAACGAGGCGTACCTCGAACAGAAAGAGTCGCCCGAGGGGTTGGAGATCGTCTACCCGCCGCGCAGTGTGCTGGCGGAGCCGCACGTCGCCTGGGTGGACCGCGTCGTCAAGCGCAAGGGCACCGAGGCGGTGGCGAAGGCGTACCTCGACTACCTGTACACCGACGCGGCCCAGGAAGTCATCGCCCGGCACCGCTACCGGCCGACCAACCCGGCGATTCTGAAGGCCGCCGACTTCCCGCCGATCGAGTTGTTCCCGGCGAGCGTGGCGGGGCCGAGTTGGGACGCGATCCAGGCCCGCTACTTCGCCGAGGGCGGCGTCTTCGACCAAATCCTCACTCGTTAAGCTGCAAGACTCTTTGTTAAGAGTGCAGAATGCACAGTGCAAAATGCAGAATGTCAGATGAGAAGATCGTCGCAAGTGGCAGTTTGGTTTTGAGGTTTTCATTCTGCACTTTGCACTGTGCATTCTGCACTCTTGAACGCGGCAACGGGGGAGAGATGAATCGAAAGGTGTTGCCGGGGTTTCGACTCGGGCTGGGATACACGGTCTGCTACCTGTCGCTGCTCGTGCTGCTGCCGCTGGCGTTCGGCGTGAGCAAGGCGTTCGAGCTCTCGCCGTCGGAGTTCGTCGCCGCCGTCTGGACGCCGCGGGCGATTGCCGCGTACAAGCTCACCTTCACGGCGTCGCTGGTGGCGGCGCTCATCAACGTCGGCTTGGGGCTGGTCGTGGCCTGGACGCTGGTCCGCTACGACTTCCCCGGCAAGAAGCTCTTCGACGCCTGCGTCGATGTGCCGTTCGCCCTGCCGACTGCGGTGGCCGGGCTGATCTACGCCAACCTCTACGTCGCCGACGGCTGGCTCGGCCGCGTGCTGGTGCCGCTGGGGATCGAGGTCGTCAACCAGAAGCTCGGCATCGTCCTGGTGCTGGTGTTCACGGGGTTCCCGTTCGTCGTGCGGACGGTGCAGCCGGTGCTCGAAGAACTCGACGCGGAGATGGAGGAGGCCGCGGCGATTCTGGGGGCGTCGCGGGGCCAGTCGTTCCGCCGGGTGATCCTGCCGAACCTGATCCCGCCGGCGCTCACGGGGTTCACGCTGGCGTTCGCGCGGGCCATCGGCGAGTACGGCTCGGTGATCTTCATCAGCTCGAACCGGCCGTTCGAGATGGAAATCGCGCCGGTGCTGATCGTGTCGCAACTCGAGTCGTTCCGCTACCGCGAGGCGGCCGCGACGGCGACGGTGCTGCTCGGCTTCAGCTTCGCACTGCTCGTCTTGATTAACCTCCTCGACCGCCGGAGCCGCCGCAATGGCTGACGCGACTTCGCGCGGGGCGCGCACCCGCACCGACCCGGCGTACATCCGGCTGCCGCTGATCGCCTTCACGGTCGGCACGCTGGGGCTGCTGATCGTGGTGCCGCTGGCGAGCGTGTTCGCCCAGGCGTTCAGCGCCGGCATCCCGGCCTACTTCGCCGCGCTCTTCGCCGACGCCGACACGCGCCACTCGATCTTCCTGACGCTCACGGTCGCGCCGGTGGCGGTGGCGCTGAACACGGTGTTCGGCACGGTCGCGGCCTATGTCATCGCCCGCTTCCGCTTCCGCGGCCGCACGCTCTTGATGACGCTGATCGACCTGCCGTTCTCGGTGTCGCCGATCGTCGCCGGGCTGGTCTTCGTGCTGATCTTCGGCCAGCAAGCCGCACTCGGCGGTTGGCTGCAAGCCCACGGGTATCAGGTGATCTTCGCCCCGCCGGCGCTGGTCCTGGCGACCGCCTTTGTGACCTTCCCCTTCGTGGCGCGGGAACTCATCCCGGTCCTCGAAGCGAACGGCCCCGAGGAGGAGTTGGCGGCCCGCAGTTTGGGGGCGTCCGGCTGGCAGATGTTCACGCGCATCACCCTGCCGAACGTGAAGTGGGGGCTGCTCTACGGGGTGATCTTGTGCAACGCCCGCGCGATGGGCGAGTTCGGCGCGATCGCCGTGGTGTCCGGTCGCATCGCCGGCAAGACCGACACGATGCCGCTGCGCGTCGAGAAGCTGTTCCAGGAGTCGAACAACCCCGCCGCGATGGCGGTCGCCAGCCTGCTGACGATGGTCGCCCTCGGGACGCTGCTGCTGAAAGTCGTCGTCGAGCGGCAGATGCGGGCGCAGAAGGCGTTGAGCGCGGAAGTGGTCACGACCGGCGAGCCAAGTGCGTAAGCGGGTGGGATCGAACCTGCGATGTTCCGAAGACAAATTTTGCCGCGGAGACGCAGAGTCGCGGAGAAAACCGAACACGAGTTTTGGTCTGCTCC
>JANXTD010000039.1 GCA_025352585.1 Fimbriiglobus sp. | reverse complement strand
GGCGGCGTCGTTCGCGGCGGTCGCCCTCGCCGGGTGCGGCGGCAAGCCGCCCACGCCGGCCGCTTCGGTCGACGCCCCGGCACCGCCGGGGGAGGTCGCGGCGGAGCGGGCCAAGTTGTCGGCCGAGGACCGCGTTTCGGTCGAGGCGCAGGAGTGGTGCGCGGTCTCGGCCGACGAGCGACTCGGGGCGATGGGGCCGCCGCTCCAGCTCGACGTGAAGGGCCAGCCGGTCTTCGTCTGCTGCAAGGGCTGCCAGCGCAAGGCCCTCGCCGACCCCGACGCGACCCTGGCGAAGGTCGCCGAGTTGAGGGCCAAGAAGGCCGCCGAGTCGCCGCGGTGACGCCGCTGGGCAAAGGTTTGCCCAGCGGCCAGTTGAAGTCGAACATACCAGTGTCGAGTCTGCCCAACATTGGGGCCGAAATCTCTTGACGCCGGTCGCGGTGCTCCGAAGTTACAATAGTCTTCGGCACGACACTTGCAAGCCCGGCGGTGCGGCCGTCACACACCGTGAAGGCCGCGATTGGCCTCTCTGGAGACTCCCGATGCGGAAGATCACGTGCCTCGCGGTGGCGGCGTTCGCTACCCTCTCGACCCTCACCGCGCTGGCGGCCCCGCAAGCCCCGGCCGCCGCGCCCGACAAGCACCACGCCATGTACGCCGAGTGTGCCAAGGTGTGCGCCGACTGCATGCTGACGTGCGAGGCGACGGCCCACCACTGCCACGAACTGGCGGAGGCCGGCAAGAAGGAGCACGCCAAGCCGGCGATGGTCGCGGCCGACTGCGCCGAGTTCTGCGCCCTGTCGGCGAAGCTGACGGCCCGGCACAGCGACCTGGCCCCGGCGTCGTGCGAGGCGTGCGCCAAGGCCTGCGACCTGTGCGGCGCGGAGTGCGCCAAGTTCGCCGACATGCCGGAGATGAAGGCCTGCGTCGAGTCGTGCAAGAAGTGCGCCGCCTCGTGCCGCGAGATGGCCAAGATGACCGGCCACAAGCACTAAGGGGCTACCTGGGCGGCGCGCCGGAAAAGCGCCCGGCCGCCGGCCCGGCCTTGGGAAAATGTCGCGATCCGGGCGGCGTCTCTTAACGCGGGCCGGTACACTGTTCTTCGTACGCTACCGGTCATCTCGCCCCTCGGGGTGCCTCAGCCCCGGAGGCGCGATCACGATGGGAACCCACAAGTCTCGCCCGACGCTGCCCGAGTCGGAGCTGCGCATGCGCTCCATCGTCGACCACCTCATCGACGGCATCGTCACCGTCGACGAGCACGGCACCGTCGAGACGTACAACCACGCCGCCGAGCGCATCTTCGGCTACCTCGCCGCCGAAGTCCTGGGCAACAACGTCCGCACCCTCATGGCCGACCCGGACCCCGCCGGGGCCGGCGGCGGCGACCTGGCCGACTACCTGCGCTCCGGCGACGGCGTCCCGCGCGAACTCGTGATGCGGCGCAAGGACGGCTCGGTCTTCCCGATGGACCTGGCGGTCAGCGCGTTCCAACTCGGCCGGCGGCGCTACTTCACCGGCCTGGTCCGCGACATCTCCGAGCGCAAGCGCGCCGGCGAGGCGCTGCGGCGGGCGGTCGAGGAGCTGTCGCGCTCGAACCGCGACCTGGAGCAGTTCGCCTACGTCGCGTCGCACGACTTGCAGGAGCCGCTGCGGGCGGTGACCGGCTGCGTCCAGGTGATCCGCAAGCGCTACCGCGGGCAGCTCGACGCGCGGGCCGACGAGCTGATCGACCACGCCGTCGAGGGCGTCGCCCGGATGCGGCACCTCATCGACGACCTGCTGGCGTTCTCGCGCGTCGAGTCGTCCGGCAAGACGTTCGCCGCGGCCGACTGCGGCGCGGCGCTGGCGGAGGCGCTGGCGAACCTCCAGGTCGCCATCTCTGAGGCCGGCGTCACCGTCACCCACGACCCGATGCCGACGGCGGTGGTCGATTTCGTCCAGATGGTGCAGCTCTTCCAGAACCTGATCGGCAACGCGGTCAAGTTCCGCGGGCCGCAGTCGCCGGCGGTCCACGTCGGCGTGCGGCACGAGGAGGGCGGTTGGGCGTTCACCGTGCGCGACAACGGCATCGGCATCGACCCCGCCTACTTCGCCCGCATCTTCGTGATCTTCCAGCGGCTGCACACGCGCGACGAGTACCCCGGCACCGGCATCGGTTTGGCCTTGTGCCAGAAGATCGTCGAGCGCCGCGGCGGCGTCTTGAGCGTCGAATCGACGCCCGGCCGCGGCTCCACCTTCACCTTCACGCTGCCCGACCGAACCGAGGGCCTATGACTTCGCCGCCGCACCAGCCGATCGACATCTTGCTGGTCGAGGACAGCGCGACCGACGTGCTGCTCCTGCGGGAGGCGCTCGAAGGCTCGCGACTCGTCGGCGGGCTGTACACTGTCCCGGACGGCGTCGAGGCGATGGCGTTCTTGCGGCGCGAGGGCAAGCACCGCGACGCCCCGCGGCCCAGCCTGATCCTGCTCGACCTGAACCTGCCCCGGCGCGACGGCCGCGAAGTGCTCGGCGACATCAAGGGCGACGAGGCGCTGAAGCGCATCCCCGTGGTCGTGCTGACGACCTCGCGCCGCGAGGAAGACGTCGCGACGGCGTACGGTTTGCACGCCAACTGCTACGTCGTCAAGCCGGCCGATTACGACCAGTTCTCCGAGGTGGTCCAGAAGATCGAGAACTTCTGGTTCGTCGTCGTGACGCTGGCCGCCCCTCACCGCCCCGCCCCGTGACACCTTTACCGAACCCCCGCCATGACGCCTGCCATCCAGATTCTGCTCGTCGAAGACGACCCCACCGACGCGCTGCTGGCTGAGGAGGCGCTGCGGGGCGACC
>JANXTD010000019.1 GCA_025352585.1 Fimbriiglobus sp. | reverse complement strand
CCATCGTCCGGCGTCTCGCGATCGACCGCGACGCCCTGTGGCACTTCGTCCAGATGGTCGCCAGGACCGCCCCGCGCGACGCCGTCCGCCTGTTCGCCGCCTGGCTGAGCGCGGAGCGTGTTCGCGTCGCGTCGTCGGCGGACGACTCAGGCGGGGGTCGCGCGGATCGCCTCCGCAAGCTGCTGGACGGCCGCACGCACTGGTACGCCATCGACACGCTCGCGGCCCAGGTGCCTGCGGAGTTCGTGCGGAGTCTCTGGCCCGTCTTGAACGCGATCGTCCTGGGCATGGGCACCACCTCATCCGGGTACCGCATCGATTACGACGACAACGGGCTGTGGTGCGCCAAGCTCGACCGCCGGGAGTTCGTCGCTTACGACACGCCCGACGAGATGACGCAGGCCCTCGACGCATCGATACGGGCGTTCGCGCGAGCCGAGCCGGGCGAGTTCGCCGCGTTCGTGCGCAACCTCGGCAACCCCGACTCGATGCTCCTTCAAAGACTCGCCTGCCGCGGAGTGCGCGAAGTCGCGGCCGCGAACCCCACGCTCGCCTTCGAGTTCCTGACCGGCGACCCGCGACGCTTCTCGCTGGGTGGCCTCCACGACGACCAGGGCGACTCCGTCGAGCTGATCGAGTCGGCCGGGCCGCACCTCTCCGCCGAGCAGGTTACCCGCCTGACGCGGGCTATCCAGGCCTGGGAGGTGTACCACCCCCGAACCGACGGGCTGCGAGCCACAGGCAACGACTACGCCCGCGGGGCGCGCTTCCGCCTGCTGATGGCGTTGCCGCCCGAAAGGCTTCCGGGAGACGTGCGACTCCTGCTCGACGCGGAGCGGTCGGAGCTACCCGATCGCACGCGGGTCGCGCGGCCACTGCACGGGTCCGGCCTGCAAGAAATCGTCAGCCCCGTGTCCCACGCCGAGATGGCGTCCCAGTCGGACGAGGAAATCCTCGGGCTGTTCATCCTGCTGCCCGACGCGACCGGCAACAGCGACCCCAGGGATTGGATGCGCGGGGGGAGCGAGCAGGCGTCCTGGCAATTCAAAGAGTTCGCGAAGCTGCACCCCGATCGCGCGAAGGGCATCCTGGCACGTCTGCGTCCCGCGGACCAGCAGCGCCCCGCCGCGTACGGGGTGCAAGGCCTCGCCGAGGCGAAGCGACCCGTCGCGGAGGTCGTCGAGGTCGTGGGGCGACTCGACGGGCGGGGGTTCACCGGCCAGGAGTTCCGGGCGACGGTCGCGTCCGCCTTGGGCGGTCTTGGCCGACCCGCGGGCCTGCCGGAGTCGGCGTGCGAACTCCTGGAGCGCTGGCGGGTCGCCGACTGGCCGGGGGACCGGCCCGGGTGCCCATCAGGTCGAGGCCCCCGCCACGCCACCCGAGCAGCATCGTGTGGGGGTCCGGCAGGGGCGGCGCTTTGCCGCACGGCCGCTACTCGGTCCTGGACGCCCCGACCGTCGGCTACCTCCACCCCCAGCCCCACTCCGCCGACCGGTGGCTCGAGATGCTGCGGGACCACGTCGAACGGCAGGAGATTGGGGCCAACTGGAAGGCGATTTGCCGACGTTTAGTGAACTTGTGCCGCTGTTCCAACCAGGTCGCAGCACGCGAGTTCCTCGAACGGCTAATTCAGCGGTTCCCCGGCGTGCTGACTTGCGAACAGGGCGTGCGACTGCTGGCCCACGTTGCCCACCTGCTCTCGGGCGAGGCCCGCCACGCGGCCTACGGAGCCGTGCGATCGTGGGACGCCGAGCGCGGCCCGCAGGCGTTCGGGGAACTCGTCGACCTGCGCCACCTGCTGCACCCGGAGGACGCCTGGGCGTCGGGCCGAATTGAGGCCGCCTTCGCCGACCCGCCCACGCCGGACCGGGAGTGGAGGCTGGTCGGCGTCGCCTTTGCGGCCGTCAACCAGTGGCACACGCCGGGGTGCCGGGCCAGCGCCACCGCGCTGCTCTGCCGGCTCATCCCGGAAGTGAGCGAGCGGGTCGGCTTCGCGGCGATGACGGCGTTCCGCACCCGCGACGACCTGCCGATGGACGAGTCAACCCTGACGGTCTTGAGGCAGGTCCGCGACCACCCGGAAGTCCTCGCCCGCTGCGACGTGGACGAGGCGTTCTTCGAGCACCTCCTCGACGCCTTCGTCATCGACACGGAACTGGTGTGTACCCTCAGCGAGCGGGCAGTCCAGCTCCTCGGCACCGGCCTGCAGTCCGCCCACCGCGGCGTCTATCTTGCGAGTCCCGCTCTGATCGACGTGGCCTTGCGGCTGCAGCGCGGCGGGGGCGATTTCCGCCGCCGCGGCATCGAGCTGTTCGAGGCGCTCCTGGACCTCGGCGTGTCCGAGGCCGTCAGCGTCGCCGCGTCGAACGACCTCCGCCTGACGGCCGGCGGGCAGGCAGTCCGGATGCCGCGGCGGACCCGCCCGACGCTAACGGCGTCGTGACCGGGCGGGCTGCGGCCGGACGCGGACCCCGCGACGCGGTCGGGCCGGTGGGTGATCTCCCGCGACGCCGTACATGTCGATTCCGTCGCGGAGCGAGGACACGCGGTCTCGTACTCCCCGCGGGGCTCCGTTTGCCCTCCGCCGCACGCTACAAGGCCTGCCCCTCACCCACCCCGGCTCCGGACAGGTACCGGGGCTGTTTCGTGAACCTGCAGACCGGCGACCCTCACGTGCCCTCGCGCACACGCAAGCGGCTCGGCGACGGCGAGCGGGCCCGCGCGTCCCTCGACGCCGTGGCGGCAGAGGCCCGGACCGCCGGCCTGGGCAGCGGCGGCGAACGCGAAGGTCAACGGTCGGCGGGAGTTCACTCGCGAGTTCGAGGTGGCGGCGGTCAAGCTCGTGACCGAGCAGGGCGACTCGGTGGCCGAGGCCGCGAGGCAGTTGGGCGTCCGCGAGAACTTGCTCCGGCGCTGGAAGGCCCAACTCGCCACCCAAGGCGCGAAGGCGTCCTCCGCCCGCGGGGTCCCCGTCGTGCTCGACGACGAGCTGGCCCGCCTGCGGGCCGAGAACAAGCGCCCCGCGACGGAGCGGGACATCCCCAAAAAGGCGACGGCCTTCTTCGCCAGGGAGTCGCCGTGGGGTACGCCTTCGTCCGCGGGCACGCGGCGCGGTTCCCCGTCACGAAGCTGTGCGCGTTGCTGCGCGTCTCGACCTCGGGGTACTACGACGCGACCGGCCGGCCGGCGTCGGTGACGGCCCGATGTCACCGGGACCTGGGCGTCAAGGTCCGGGCCGTCCACGCGGCCGGTGCGGGTCGCCTCGGGTGCACGCCGGACTCCTCGGCCAGGGCGAGACGTGTTGCGTCAACACGGTGGCCAAGGCGATGAAGTCGCTGGGAATCCGGGCGATTTCCCGCCGCAAGTTCCGCGTCGGCGCGACCGACTCGGGCCACGAGTTCCCGGTCGCGGACAACGTCTTGAGCCGCAAGTTCACGGCCACGAGGCCGAACCAGGTGTGGCTCGCCGACATGAGCGACGTCCCGACGGGGGAAGGCTTCCTGGACGTGTCGATCGTGGAGGACTTGTACTCGCGGCGGGTCGTGGGCTGGTCGATGACCGAGTCGATGGCGAGCCGGTGCGTGGTCGACGCGTTGGGCATGGCGCTGGCGGCGCGGCGCCCGGAGGCGGGGCTGCTCGCGCACTCGGATCGCGGCAGTCAGTACGCCGGCGAGCACTACCGGCGCGAACTCGCGCGGCACGGCATCCGGTGCAGCATGAGCCGCCGCGGGGACTGCTCTCTGCAACGCGCCGACGGAGTCGTCCTTCGCGACCTCGGAGAAGGAGTTGGTGCACCACGAGGAGTACGCGACGCGAG
>JANXTD010000004.1 GCA_025352585.1 Fimbriiglobus sp. | reverse complement strand
GCCGCCCCGCCGCGGGCGTCGCCGTCCATCTTCGTCAAGATGCAGGAGTTCAACTCGAGCGCTTCGTGAAACGCTTTCGCAACGTTGGCCGCCTCCTGGCCGATCATCGCATCGACAACCAAATAGACTTCGTCGGGCTTGACGACCTTGTCGATTTGTTTCAACTCCGCCATCAAGGCGTCGTCGATCTGCAACCGCCCGGCGGTGTCGAGAATCACGGCGTCGCACAGTTGTTTCTTGGCCTCCGCCACGCCGTTGCGGCAAACATCGACAGGCGTCGTGCGCTCGGTGTAGACCGGCACGTCGATCTGCTTGCCCAACACTTGCAACTGCTCGACGGCACCGGGCCGCTGCAAGTCCGCCGCGACGAGCATCGGCTTGCGGCCGAGGTTCTTGAGCGTCAGCGCCAGCTTGGCCGCGGTCGTCGTCTTGCCGGAGCCTTGAAGCCCGCAGAGCATCAGCACCACCGGGCGGTCGCCGCGGCGGGGAATCTTGTGATCGACCGGCCCCATCAGGGCGACGAGTTCCTCGTAGACGATTTTGACGATCTGCTCCGACGGATCGACGCGGGCCAGTACGTCCGCGCCGACGGCCTTGACCTCGACCTTGGCGATGAAGTCGGTGACGACGGTGAAGTTCACATCGGCTTCGAGCAGCGCCTTGCGGACTTCGCGCAGGCCCTCGCGGATGTTGTCGGCGGTGAGCCGGCTGCGGCCGCGGAGTTTCTTGAGCGCGTCGGAGAGTCCGCGGGTAATCCCTTCGAGCATGACACGGCACCGCACAGAGGTAGAGGACGACGTTCGCGTATTGTAGCCCGGCCCCCGCACTTGCGAAAGCCGGCAGCCCCGACCCGCTATGATGGCCGTGACGGACCCGGTGCCCCGCGGAGTCGAACCGATGCGATTGCTCGCCCTCTTGACGCTCTTAACGCTCCCCGTGGCCGGCCGCGCCGACGACTGGCCGCAGTGGTTCGGCCCGCAGCGCGACGGCGTCTGGCGCGAGGCGGGGCTAATCGAAAAGTTCCCCGCCGGCGGTCCCAAAGTCGCGTGGGAGGCCAAGGTCGGCCAGGGCTACGCCGGGCCTGCCGTGGCCGGTGGCCGCGTCTACGTGATGGAGCGCTCCGAGGAGCCGGGGCAAGTGCAGCCCAAGAGTGCTTTTGACCTGCCGGTGCTGAAGGGCGTCGAGGCGTTGACCTGCTTCGACGAGAAGACCGGGGCGAAGCTTTGGGGCCAGTCGTACCCCTGCAACTACAAGATCAGCTACGCCGCCGGCCCGCGCTGCACGCCCAACATCGACGGCGACCGCGTGTATACCCTCGGGGCGATGGGCGACCTCGTCTGTCGCGCCGTCAAGGACGGGGCCGTGATCTGGCAGGCGAACTGCGTCACCGACTTCGGCGGCCGCGTCCCGCTCTGGGGCTACTCGGCTCACCCGCTCATCGACGGCGACAAGCTCATCTGCCTCATGGGCGGCAGCGACGGCCGGCTCGTGATGGCGCTCGACAAGCTCACCGGCAAGGAAGTTTGGCGGTCGCAGTCCTTCGACACCGGCGACTTCGGCTACGCCAACCCGGTGATCCACACGCTCGCCGGCGTGCGGACGCTGGTGATCTTCCACCCGAAGGCGCTCGTCGGCCTCGACCCGGCGACCGGCAAGAAGCTGTGGGGTGTGCCGATGGCGGTGAAGTTCGCGCTGACCGCCCCGCAACTCCGCGTCCAGGGCGACCGCATTTTCACGACGACCTTCTACGAAGGCAGCCAACTCCTTGAGGTGACCGCCGAGGGGGCGAAAGTCGTCTGGAAGGGCAAGGCGAAGGGGGAGAAGCCGGCGCAGACGACCGACCTGAGTTCGATCATCGCCACGCCGCTCTGGAAGGGCGACACCATCTACGGCGTCGATAGCTACGGCGAACTGCGGGCGATCGAAGCGAGTACCGGCAAACGCCTCTGGAGTACGATGGCGGCGACGCGCGGCCCGCTGACCCCCGACGCCGTGAAGGCCCGCGAGACGCCGAGCGACACAGCCCCCTGGAGCGAGCGCTGGGGCAACGCTTTTCTGGTCGAGAACGGCGACCGCACGGTGCTGTTCAACGAGCAGGGCGTGCTGATCTTCGCGAAGCTCTCGCCCGCCGGGTACGAGGAAATCGACCGCGCGCAAATCCTGTCGCCGACGAACAAGCTGGCCGGCCGCCCGGTGGTCTGGATGCACCCGGCGTTCGCCAACGGCCGCGTCTACGCCCGCAACGACGAGAAACTGGTGGCGGTCGAGCTGAAGTGAGTCCCGGCGAGCGCCGTCGGCTACTCCGGCGGGAGCGCGGCCCCGTCGTTCGGCAAGAGACCCGCCCGCCACGCCTTCGGGTCGATGCTGGCGCGCACGGTCCGGGTGCTGCCGTCGGCCATGCCGACGGTCACCCCGGCGGCGTGAAAGCCCTGGGCCACGTCCGGGTCGCAGTCGCCCTCCGACGGCGCGACTTGGAACGTCGGGCCGACGCCTTCGGCGGACGGGAGCTTTTGGCCGAAGAACGCCCCCGCGGTGGCCATCGTACCGCCCGACCCGGCGGGGGCCGGCTCGCAGTGCCCCGTCAGGTTCGCCAGTGCCCACATCGAGCCGCCGAAGACCCGGTCGCCGTTGGTCGAGTCCGTCGGCCCGCACTTGCCCCG
>JANXTD010000001.1 GCA_025352585.1 Fimbriiglobus sp. | reverse complement strand
CTGAGGCATGGGCGACAGGCTACCTCAAGGAGCAGACCGATGACCCCGTGGCGAACGCGACTCTTCCTCAACCCACTCGACGAGCGGATCGTCCCCGACGCGACGCCGTTGGGCGGGGACGGCGGCACCGGCAACAACGCCTACGTCGCCACGAGCGGCCCCGGCGTCAGCACGGGCTTCCTCAGCGCCCCCGGCACCGGCAACAACGCCTACGACCCCGCGATGAGCGGGGTGGGCAACAACGCCGACACTTCCGCTTCGGGCGTCGTGTCCTCCGACTTCGGCGGCATCGGCAACAACTCTTACGGCACCGGCACGGCCGGCATCGCGTCCTACGACTTCGGCAGCGTCCTACGACTTCGGCAGCGGTAGCGGGTCGAGCGACGCGGCGACGGTTACGACGCTCGTTGCCGCCGCGGACTCCCCGCAGAGTCAGAGCCAGGCGGCGGGCCTGGTGCTGACGGCCACGGTCACCGGTTCGCCGGCGCAGCCGCCGACCTGGACGGTCTACTTCTACGACGGCGGGGCGCTGGTCGGCATGGCCATCGTGACCCCCGCGGGCGTCGCCACCTGAACGGTGGTCAACCCGGCGGCCGGGGCACGCCTGTTGACGGCGGTCTACCAGGGCGACGTGACCGACGACGGCAGCGCGTCCGGCGTGGCGGCGGTGACCCTGGCCACCCAGGGCAGCGGCGGTTCAGGGAGCGGCAACGGCTTCCTGAGCGACTCCAGCACTGGCAACAACTCTTACATGTTGGGGAGCGGTAGCGACTCTAGGGTCAGCATCAACGGTGGGCCGGGCAACGGGAATGAGTCAATCCGCACTCTCGAGTTACGCCCAAGCGATACGGGAAATGGAGGCATCAGGACTCTTGAGATCGGACCAGGCTCGTCGGAGGACGCGGGCGTTAATAGAATGCTCGTGTTTGTGCCATTGGTAGTCGCCGCGCCAGTTGTCATCGAAGCGGTAGTCGCAGCCGGGGTGGGCGGCGTGACCGAGACACTTGTCGTCGTGGGGGGTGGGGGCGCGGTCACCGGAATCGTGACGATTATTGCGGCCCGGAACGGACTTCCGTTTGAAGGAGCCGCGACGATCGATGCGCGGGAACGCAACGAGATGGGCCGGCTCGTCTGGGATTGGGTGTTGGGTGTTCCCGATCGCCAACCTGCGACCCCCGCGGCACTCCCCGCGGCAGCCGTCGGCGATAGCGGTAGTGGCTACTTCGGCCCCGACACGACGCCAGCGCCTGACACTCAGGCAAATCCTGCTACTGGTGGGGCGTCTGGCGGTTCCAAGCCGCCTGAGAAGCCGCCCGGAAGTACGCTACCCCCGCCCGCTGGGCCCGAAGACGGCAAAGGTGACGACAAAACTCCGCCCGAAGGGTTCAAGGACGCTGAGGAAGCGGCTAAGGCGGCACGTGGTGAGCCGCTCGGTCGAGGTAACACCGGCAATTCCACGCCGGCAGACTTGAGACAACAGGTCGCGCTCAATCTGGCCAAAAAGCACCCGGCCGCTGGTAAGGAGTTGCCGACCCCCATGACCGATCCCCGCTGGCCTGGTAAAGATGGCTGGGTCAAAATGGCCCATAATATCAACGGCGTGGAAATCCACTACGTTTGAAACATCCGAAATGGTGCCGTTGACGACTTCAAATTCAAGTAGGGGACAACATGATCGTCCGCGTCATTTTTAGTCAGGGTGACCTTCTCCCAGACGAATTGTTAATTGGTAACACTGCCGACACTGACTTTGGCCTCAATACAGGGATCTGTCACACTGTCTACGCAATATGCTCATGGCGTGGTGTCGTTCATTATCTAGTCGTGAACCCATCTGGTTATAGACCAGACTGGTTCCCGGCTTGTTTATTCGAGATCGTTGATGGGAAGTTGCCTTGGGGTTGGATCATGGTCCGCGCGGGTACGGACGTAGGGTTGCCCGTGGAATTTCTCCTCGGATATGCCGAGCTGGCGCAGGCTGATGGCAAGCATTACATCGATTTGATCGAGCGGGTGCCGGAGGCCCTTGCCGTCTTCGAGCGACGGCGAAACGAGATCGACGGCGGCGACGATTGAGCGGCTCGTCATTCCTGGCGATTGCACCGCCACGCGCAACCGGGCACGCTGAATTCCCGCCGACCCGCCCACGCGTCGCGCACTTCGCCGGTCCGCCGCGTCTTGGCCCGGCCCCGCCCGGAACTGCCCTTGGCGGGGCGGGGCAACTTGGGGTAGCCTGCCGCCGCTTCGGGGCCGTCTGGGGTGGGGGTCGGTATGGATATCGTCGCGGTCGGGTTGGCTCTGGGGCTGCTGCCGGCGTCCGCCGCGGCGCTCTACTACTTCACGCTCACTCTCGCCGGCTGGACCACGCGCCGACCGACCGCCGATGTCCCGCCGCGGCTCCACGTCACCGTGCTGGTCCCCGCCCACGACGAGGAGCGCACCGTCGCCGACAGCCTGCGCTCCGTCGCCGCGTCCGACTACCCGGCCCACCTGCTCAGCGTTGTCGTCGTCGCGGACAACTGCACCGACGCCACCGCCGCCGTCGCCCGCGCCCTGGGGGCCGTGGCCCTCGAACGCTCCGACTCGGCCCGGCGCGGCAAGGGCTTCGCCCTGGCGTTCGGCCTCGATCACATCTTGGCGACGCCCACCGATGTCGTGCTGGTCGTGGACGCCGACTGCGAACTCGGCACCCTCGCGGTGCGCCGGTTGGTCGCGGCGCTCGAGGCGGGGGCCGACGTGGCGCAGGCGGCCGTCGTCACGCGCAACCCCAAGGTGATGCCGGCCGGGCTCATCGCCGGCGTCGGCGGGCAACTCGAGAACGCCGTGGCTGCGGGCCTCGACCGCCTGGGCCACCGCACCGGCCTGCGCGGCACCGGCATGGCCTTCCGCCGAGCCGTGCTCGAAGCGCACCCCTGGGACGCCTTCGGCCTGACCGAAGACGCCGAGTACGCCGGGCGGTTGCGGCGGGCGGGCGTCGGGGTCAAGTTCGTCCTCGACGCCGAGGTCCGCAGTGAGGCCCCGCCGACGGCCGCCGCCTTCGGCACCCAGCGCCAGCGCTGGCGCGCGGCCCTGTTCACCCCCGGCTTCGGGGTCGTCCACAAGCTCCTCAGCAGCAAGCCGCTCGTGCTGGCGCAACTGGCCCTCACGCTCGCCGCCGTGGTAATCGCGCTGCCGTGGCTGCCGTCGCCGACGGGCCGAGTCGTCGCGGCGTGGGGCGGCGTGCTGCTGGCGCTCACGGCGCTGCCGTACCTCTACGCCATCCGCCGCGGCAACTACAACACCGGCGGCGTGGTCGGCCTGGCGCGCTCGGCGTTGCTGACGGTTCGACTCGTCGCGGTCACGGTCGGCGGGCTGACCCGGCGCGACCGCGGCTGGCAGCGCACCTTGCGCGTCGCCGAGAGTCCCGCGCGGGGGCGGGCGTGAGGTTCGCCGCGCGGCCGGGGCCGCTGCGCCGACTGCTGCCCGAGTGGCTCGTCCGCCGGCACGCCGCGGGCGGCCGCGTCGAGTTGACCTTCGACGACGGCCCCGACCCGGCCCACACCCCCGCGATCCTCGACCGGCTGCACGCGTCCGGGGTCACGGCGACCTTCTTCGTCCTGGGCCCGCGCGTCGTGAGGTACCCCGACATCGTCGCGCGGATCGTCGCCGAGGGCCACGCCGTCGGCAACCACACGACGACGCACCCCGCCTGGGGATTGCGTACCAGTGTCGCTTCGGTGACGCGGGAG
>JANXTD010000923.1 GCA_025352585.1 Fimbriiglobus sp. | reverse complement strand
CAAATCCGTAGGGACAACGCTGTAGGGTGTTGACTGTTTCGTCTCCACCTTCCAGCGTTGTCCCTACGGATTTGCTCCCTTCGCTTGCGCGTCAGGCTAACAAAACCGCCCACGAGACTACCGCATCCCGCCGCCGTCGAGAATCTGGAAGTGGTGGATGCCGGCCTTCCGCGCGTCGGTGTGGCTCCAGACGACCGCCTTCGCCCGCGTCACCTCGGTCAGCTTGACCTGCCCCGCGCCCGCGTGGTGGCTCGTCACGACGGTGTTGCCGTTGGCGAGCCGCTGCACGCCGCAGGCGTCGTTGATCGGCTTGCCCGGCAGGTCGTCGTTGGTCACCCGCCAGACCTCCTTGCCGGCCGGGTCGAGTTCGACGACGAGGTTGCCCAGCGTGCAGCCCACCAGCGTGTTGCCGTCGGGCAGCCGAATCGCGGTGAACGGCATGTTCGGCGTCTTGGCCTCCCAGACGACTTTGCCCGCGGGGTCGTACTCGCGCACGACGTGGTCGAGCAGTTGCGGCACGAGGTAGTTGCCGTTGGCCAGCTTGCGGCTCATCCGTGTCTGCAAGTGGTGGTCCTTCACTTGCGCCTGCAACGCGACCTCGACCAGCACTTTGCCGTCGCGGTTCACCTCCAGCAGTCGCGGCTTGTTACCGGCCTCCGTCAGCAGCACCGACCCGTTGGCGAGCGGCTGCACGGTGTTCACTTCGCTCTGCGTGCCCTGGAACTCGAACACCGTCTTGCCGGCGCGATCGACCTCGACCGCCGCGCCGCCGGGGTGGGTCGCGTCCTTCGAGAGCGCGAGCAGCACGTTGCCGCTGGGCAGCACCCAGCCGTCGCGTGTGGCGTGCGGGTACTGCCACGTCACTTTGCCGGCGGCGTCGAGGATGAACGTCTCGGAGCCGCAGGCGAGGAAGCCGTGCGCCACCGGGGTCGCGATCAGGTGCGGCCGGACCTGCGCGGCGAGCAGCTTGTAGCCCTCGGGGTTGAAGTGCAGCTTGTCGGCGACGAAGAGTTCCGCCCGCGCCTCGCCCTTTGAATCGAGGACGAAGCTAAAGCCGTCGCAGACGCTCACACCCGTCATCTTGGCCGCGGCGGCGCGGATCAGGGCGTTCAACTCACGGTACTTCTCCGTCTCGCTGGAGCGCGACGGGGCCGGGTTGACCGCGACGAACACGACCTCGACCTTCGGCAACTTCGCGCGAACCGCCTCGACGAAGGCGTTGAAGTCCGCGGCGACCTCGGCCGGCGAGCGGCCGGCGTGGATGTCGTTGCCGCCGGCGCGCAGGAAGATTTGCTTCGGGGCGTGCGGCAAGACGAGCCGGTCGGCGAAGTGCGTGCAGTCGGCGATCTCGCAGCCGCCGACGCCGCGGTTAACCACCGCGTGGCCGGGGAAGTCAGCCGCGAGCGTCTTCCAGAGCCGCACCGTCGAGGAGCCGATGAACAGGACGCCGCCCTTGGGCGGGGGGTTGGCGCGGTCGGCGGCCTCGTAGGCGGCGACCTCCTTTTCCCACTTGGCGAAGTCGTGCGGCTTCGCCTCCTGGGCGGCGGCGACACTGCCGAGGGCGAGGGCAAGCAGGGCGAGGAACGGCTTCATGGCGGACTCCGGAGGGGGCCGTCGTTCTAGGCGAGCGGGGGACGATAGTCCCCCGAGACTTCCCGCGTCCGTGTGCGCGACGCCGTCACCCAGCCGTCTTGAGCCCCTGGTTCAGGTCGTACCAGCGCCGCAGGCTGCCGTCGCAGCGGGCCAGGCCGTAGCGCGTCAGGACGACGGTCGCCGTGCTGTAGAGCAAGTACGAAACGTACCACGCGGGCCGCAGGCCGCCGTCGAGGGGCAGGTACGCCAGGCCGGTGGGGACGAAACTCGCCGCGTCGCGCTCGCCGACTTTCAGCAGCGCCATGAGCAGCAGCGGCGCGCCGAGGATCAGCAGCGACGCCAGGCCGCTCGCGGTGTTGCCAGTCGAGAAGCCGCGGAAGCCGACGGCGAAGAAGAAGCACCACAACACCGCCCCGCCGGCCGCCGCCGCAAGCGTCTCCGCGACGCCGGCCTTGCCCGAGACGCCCAGCGCGAACCACAGCACGGCGGCGGAGAGCAAGTAACCGCGGCCCCGCTTCCACGACGCCGCCAGCGAGGCGCGCCAGTAGTCGCGCGGCGTCAGGTCGGTGAGCAGCAGCAGTTCGAGGCGGCGGCAGCGGTCCTGCGTCGTCGTGTCCCACAGGCCGGCCTGGAAGACCGCGGGGACGCCGGCCAGCACGACCATCGCCGTGGCGACCGCCGGGGCACCGCCCCACTTCTCGAACAGCTCGAACACGAGCCGGCCCATCCACGGCGGCCAGGCGTCGCCGGCCAGCATGTACGTCGCGTAGACCAGCGAGAAGCCGCCGGCGAGCCACAGGTTGATCTTGCCCGAGTAGACCATCACGCGCCGCACCGCCCACCACGAGAGTGGGGTGTCGCCGATGCGCTCGGCCTCCGTCGGCCGTCCGGAGTCGATCGCGCCGTAGTGCCGGTCGTGGAAGTGGCCGCGCAGCCGGAACGCGCCGCGCACCCCGGCGGCGAGCGCGACGACCAGCGCGAACAGCGTGACGCCGCCGAGCCGCTGCCAGGCGAAGCGCTCGACGCGGTCGGGGGTGAACCAGTAGCGCAACACGCCGAACGGGTTCCAGTCGAGGCCCAGCCGCACGCCGTCGTAGAGGAACTCGCCCAGAGTCGGCGGCAGTTGTTGCAGCCACAGCACGAGGTTCTCGGCCGCGACGACGCCGACGACCAGGTACGTCAGGATGGCGAGCAGCCCGACGACTTCGCCGGCGCGCTGCACGACGCGCGGCTCGTAGATCCACGCCGTGAGGCACAGCCCGGCGAGCAGCCCCCACGCCCACGGCATCACCAGCAGCGGCGTCAAGTCTTCGGGGCCGACCAGCCCCGTGAACACCAGCCCGCCCAGCAGCGGCAGGCCGGCGAGTTGCACGAGCGTGAAGCGGGTGACGCCGACGAGCGCCTCGGCGAGGAACACCCGGCGCGGCTGGACCGGCGAGGTCAACAGGAACTCGAGCGCGAGGCTCTTGGGCATCTGCGTCAGCCGCCAGCCGACGAGCGCCGCGCCCTCCACGAGGCCAAGGCACAGCAGCGCGTACCCGGCGGCGGACAGCGTCTCGGCGGAGCGGGTTTGCGCCACCAGCAGGGCGAGCAACCCCGTGGCGAGAACGTGCCCGACGACGACCTGGCGGAAGGCGGACTGCCGGCCGGGGGCCTGCATGGCGACGACGAAGAACGGCTTGAGCATGGCGCGACGCCCCGCGGGTGGGAAACACCCGCCAAGCGTAGGACACGATTGCCCCGGCGACTGACGCGTTCGCCGCGCCGGGACTTTCCCGGCGCGCCGTCCGAGACGCGGACCCGACTAGCCGACGAACACGCCGCCGGAGAAGCCGGTGAAGGTCGGGTCGAGCGCCCCGAGTTCCGCCGGCTGGACGGCGGGCAGCAGCGCCCGGCCAGAGTAGAGCGTCACGCGGGAGCCGTCGCCGGCCCCCGACCCGGCGATCAGGTCGGCCGCCGGGTCGCCGGCGAACTTCTTGACCGCCACGCGGACGCCGCCGCGGTTGCTCGTGTTGCCGCCGACGAAGAAGTCGGCGAGTTGGGCCGGCTGGGCGTTGCGGTCGTCGAGCGACGAGAAGCCGCCGCCGACGAGGAGCTGCTTGGTGTCGAAGGCCCGGACGCGCGGGCCGCCGCCGGGGCCGGCCCCGAAGACGAGGTCGGCGGTGCCGTCGCCGTTCAGGTCGCCCGCGGCCACGAAGGCCCCGTTGGTCAGCGTCGGCTCGAAGGCGAAGAAGTCCGCGACGAGCCGCGTCGGGTTGCCGGCCGCGACCGACTTGGCGTCGAACACGGCGACGCGGGGGCCGCCGCCGAAGCCGGCCGACACGGCGAGGAACCCGAAGCCGGAGGCGTTGTCCTGGCCGACGGCGGCGCGCGCCCCGCCGCGGAAGTTGGGGTCGGCGATGCCGAAGAAGTCGGCGACCTTGACGAACGCCTTGCCGTCGTACACCTGGACCCGCGGCCCGCCGCCCTGGTCGGGCGTGACTACGAGGTCCGGGTAGCCGCCGCCGGTCAGGTCGCCCGCCGCGACGAACACCCCGCCGGTGAAGCCCGACTCGAACGGCTGGACCGAAAATAGTTCGACGCCGGTCACGCCGTCGAGGACGCGGACCCGGCCGACGACGCCAGGGCCGGTGCCGACGGCGAGGTCCGGCACGCCGTCGCCGTTGAAGTCCGCCGCGGCGACCCGCACCCCGCCGGTCACGTCCGACCCGAAGGCGGCGACGGACGCCCGCTTGGTGCCGTCCGGGTTGACGGTCTGGACCGTCTGGCCGCCGCCGGCGTCCGGGCCGGCCGCGAAGAACAGTTGCGCCCGGCTCAGGCTCGGCTCCGCCCCGACGGTCAGCGTCGCCGTGGCGTCCTGGCT
>JANXTD010000917.1 GCA_025352585.1 Fimbriiglobus sp. | reverse complement strand
CTCGAACGCCGCCGGCTGCTCAAGGCGTTCGGGGCCGAGTTGCACCTGACCACCGCCGAGCGCGGCATGAACGGCGCGGTCGCCCGCTCCGAGGAACTGTTCCGCGAGTTCGGCGGCGAGCCGAAGGCGTTCATGCCGCAGCAGTTCAAGAACCCGTCGAACCCGCAGGTCCACCGCGTCACCACCGCCGAGGAGATCTGGCGCTGCACCGGCGGCGACTTCGACTACTTCGTCAGCGGCATCGGCACCGGCGGCACCATCGTCGGCTGCGGCGAGGTCTTCAAGGCCCGCAAGCCGTCGATCAAGTGCGTCGGCGTCGAGCCGGTGAGTAGCCCGGTGCTGACGCAGCACATCCGCGACGGCGTCCCGGCCAACGAGGTCAAGCCGGGCCGGCACAAGATTCAGGGCATCGGCGCGGGCTTCGTGCCGGGCGTGCTGCTCGACGGCCTCAAGCGGGCCAAGGAGGGCGGCTACACCCTCGTCGATGAAGTCGTACAGGTGACCGACGACGAGTCGTTCGAGATGGCCCGCCGGCTGGCACGCGACGAGGGAATGCTCGTCGGCATCAGTTGCGGCGCGGCCGCGGCGGCGACGCTGACGTTAGCGGCGCGGCCGGAGAACGCCGGCAAGACGTTCGTCGTCGTGCTGCCCGACCTCGGCGAGCGCTACCTCTCGACGACGCTCTACCCGCAAGACTAACCCTTGCCGGACGGCCGGATGCCGAAGTGCAGCCGGCCGTCGTCGCGCACGAGGCTCAGGATGCCCCAGACGCCGGCGACGCCGCCGGGGATGCAACAGAGGTGGTTGACGTTGGCAATCGCCGCGACGCAGCCGACGATGGCCAGCCAGTAGAAGCGCCCGCGCAGGATGCAGAAGCCGCCGAAGGCCGCCAGCGCACTCGCGACCACCGAGTAGTGGCTGGCCGGGGCGACCGACGGCTGCCAGGCCCGCGCCAGCTTCGCGTTGGCCGCGTCTTCGAGAATCTCCCCCGCCGACACCGCCATCGCGCAGCCGCCGACCGACGCGGGGGCGCGCTGCTCCCAGTCGTCCGACGCCGCCGGACTCGTGTCGCCCATCGAGACGATCGACCGCGCCTCGATCACGCGGTTGTAGGCGTAGTCGTAGTCGGCGTTGGGGCGGGTGGCGAACAGGTACGACAGGTAGCCGTCGACGAACAGGCCGGCGAAGCCGAGCATCAACAGCATCAGCGCCGGCACGACGAAGCCTCGCGGCAAGCCGGCGGCGAAGCGGGCCTTCGGCGCGCCCGCCTCCACCGCGCCGGGCGTGCCGTCGGGGCCGCGCGGGACGTGGAAATTCACGCCGCAGTGCGGGCAGTTCAGCGGCTTGCCGAGGGCCTCCGGCGGCAGGCCGAGGGTGCGGCCGCAGCCGGGGCAGGGGAGTAGCGTGCGGGCCGGCGTCACTGGCCTTGGGCCGAGCCGCGGGTGACCTTGAAGTTGCGCACGCCGGCGATGACCTTCCGCGCGCCGTCGCTCGACGAGTCCATCTCGAACTCCTTCTTCAACTCGGACTCGAGGACGGTGCCGGTGTCGAGGTCGATGTAGGCGTAGCCCTTGATCGAGCCACTGGCCCCGCCCTGGGCCGAGGTGCCGGCCGCCGGCTTGATGACGCCCTCGACGCGGATCACGGCCTCCTTCTGGCCGACCCGCGTGCGGGTGCCGAGGTAGGTGTAGGTGACCTCCTCGACGAACTTGTACTCCTTGGCCTTCATGGGCGGCTTGGGCCGGCCGCTGCCGGGGCCGCCGGGCGTGGGGGCGGCGTCGCCCTTCTTCTCGTCGTCGGCGGTGAAGCCGTTGTAGATCCGGTCGTTGCGCTCGGACTTCCAGGTGAAGTTGGGGCTGACCCGCTTGTTCGGCAGCGGCACGCTCGCGCCCTCGAGCGCCCGCATCGCGTTGTCGCTGAACATGCGGAACAGGCCGGCGAAGAGCGGGGCCGAGTTGCGCAGGTCGCTCTGCGACTTGTACACCGAGCCGTCCTTGCGGACGAACCCGAAGCCCTGGATGAACTTGAGGTTCTGCGACAGCGCTTCGCGGAACTCCTTGGGCATCATCTTGCCGAGCACGTCTTCCCGCTCGCCCTTGATGTTGGCCACCTTGAAGTTGAGCGCCTCGTAGTTGAGCCGCAGTTGGACGACGGCACTCGAGTCGTTGGTCTTCTCGACCGTCTCGGTCGCCTTGATCTCCGTCTGGGGGAGGTTCTTGTCCTCCGGCTCGCTGCGCTCGTTCTCCTGGAATTCCTGGAGGTAGCCGCTGGTCAGCAGCGTCGCGGACCGGCGGCCGCCGACCTTGAGGCGGGCGATCAGGTCGGCGTCCTCGATGTCCACCGGCGGGCCGGCCATGACGACCTGCCGCCCCGGCATCCAGTAGTTGGTCACCAGCGCGTTCTTGTAGAACGGCTGCGCCCAAAACGAGCGGCCGGCCTGCAACTCGGGGAACTCGATCTCGCCGGTGGCGACCTGCTTGTCCTTGGCCCAGGCGTACGTCAACTTCGTCTCGGCGAGCGGCCCGTCGGACGCCTCGACGCCGGTGCGCTCGGGGCCGGGGGCGCGGTTCTTGTCGCTGGGGTCGCCGACCCAGCCGCCCACGCCGACTTCCTTCATGCGCTGGAACGGGTCGAGGACGTTGACCTTGACCGGCACGCGGACCTTGCCGCCCTTGCGGTAGGCCTGGCCGTACTCCACGTCGGCGACGCGGCCGGCGAGCAGCCCGGTGACCATCTCCGTCGGCACCCCGTAGTTGATGATCGAGGCGAGGCCGGGGTCGGACGGGCCGGCCACGAGGACCGCCACCACGTTGCCGTCGTTGTCGATGATCGGCCCGCCGGAGTTGCCCGGCGCGGCCCCGCCGCGGGTCTGCACCCAGTACAAGTTGCCGTCGTTGTCGAGGCGGTGGGTCGAGAAGTTCGTCGTGTTGACCGTCGCCTGCGGGGCCTTGGTGTTGCCCGCCATCGCCGAGACGCGCCGGCCGGACGGGTAGCCGATCACCACGAGCGGCTCGACGTCCCGCAACTCCGCCGAGGGGCGGATTTTGAGCGGCGTCGGCAGGTCGGCCTCGTTGAGGACGCGCAGGATGGCGAGGTCGGCGAAGCGATCGACGGCGATGACCTCCAGCTTGGCGTGCGGCAGGATGCGCTCCTTGTTCGTGCCGGGGTTGACGTAGACCGTGATCTTCTTGGGCTTCGCGGCGTTCGGGGCGGTCATCGACAGGACGTGGGCGTTCGTGAAGATCAGGTTCTGCTCCATGCCGAACCAGCCGCTGCCCGAGCCGCCGCCGTTGTCCATCTCGACTTCGATGTACACCGTGGCGTTCTTGGCGCGGGCGATC
>JANXTD010000912.1 GCA_025352585.1 Fimbriiglobus sp. | reverse complement strand
CACGCCGTCGGCGAATTGGCCGACACTTACGGCTTCACCGTCGTCGTGGCTGTGCAAGCCGTCGATCTGTCGAAGACGAACGTGTCAGCCCGGTTGATGAACGTCCCTTTCCCGACCGCGCTCGAGGTGCTGGCCCTGAATGCGGGGTTGAAGGTCGTGCGCCGGGACAACACGTTCATCGTGACAACCCCGGAACACGCCGCCAATATGAAGACGAAGTCGCTCAAACCCGCGAAGAAGTGATCGCCCGGTCAATCCAGCCGCCGCCGAGGACGCGGGCGCCATCGTAAAACGTCACGGCTTGCCCCGGCGAAATCGCCGATTGCGGCTCGGCGAAATTCACAATTGCCCCGCCATCGGAGGTGGGTTCTTGGCGCGGGCGATCGCCAGTTGGTCCATCGTCGCGCGCGGCCCGGCGACCGGCTCCACACTCGGGGCGTTCTTCTTGGGCGGCAGCGGCGTGACGAGGATCGCCTTCTTCGGCTCGTCGTCCGGCACCGCGTCGGGCGGAACCTCGACCGGCGTGGGCGGCTTCGGCTTGGGCTTCTCCCTCGGCGTCGCGGGGGGCACCGCGGGGGCGGCGACGGCGTCGGGATCGACCGCCGGAGTGACGGCCTTCGGGAGTGGCGCGGTCCCGGAGTCAGAGGCGGGGTTGAAGGCGACGGCCTTCGGCTTGTCGTCCAACACCCCGGACAGCGCGACGCCGCCGACGATCACGGCGAGGGCGGCGGTCAGACCGCCGAGACCCAGTAAGACCGGCAGCAGCGCCGACTTCTTCTTCGCGGCCGGCAAGCCGTTGCCCCGGCCCCCGCGCGGTTTGACGGGGGCGTCATCCTCGTCGTCGTCGTCAACGACGGCGGGCCTGGCGACGAGAGGCTTCGCGGCGACCGGCTTGGCGACCTGCGGCTTTACGGGCGCGGGGGTGGAGGCGGCGACCGACATCGGCCCGGAACACGCCTTGCACCTGATGACCTTGCCCAGCAGGCTGTCGGGGACGCTGTAGTCGGCCCCGCACGCCGCGCACACTACTTCGATCGCCATCGGGACACGCCCTCGGGAGCCGCCGGTCGGAAACTGGAGCCGCGCGAGTGACGCGACGGCATTAGGTTTACAATACGCGACGCGGATGCCGTCTGCCCAGCGGGAAATTCGCGGAACCTCCGAACGCCGGGCGGACATCGGCGGCGATTCGCCCTTGGCAACCGGCACGCTCGGGCTATCCTGAGCGCTTCTTGGCGAACTCCGTTTCAGGGTGGCTCATGTACGCGATTTTCGAAGACGGCTCCCGGCAGTACCGGGCCGAAGCGGGCAAGTTGATCGTCCTGGACTTCCGCGACGACGTGAAGGAGGGCGACACCATCGAACTCTCCCGCGTCCTGCTCGTCGGCAAGGACGGCGGGGCCTCGATCGGCCTGCCTCACGTCGCCGGGGCGAAAGTCCTCGCCACGGTCGTCGGCTTCCCGACGGTCAAAACCATGACGCAGAAGTTCCGCCGCCGCAAGGCGTCGAAGCGCCTGCGCGGCCACACCCAGCCGCACATCCGCGTCCGCGTCGAGTCGATCGTCGGCTAACGCCGGCCCGAAAGAACTCCGCAACCGGCCCGCGACCCTCGGCGACAAGTTCGCCTTGCGTCGCGGGCCGGTTTCGCTTTAGCCTGGGGCGATTCGCACCGTCACCGTGAGCAGGGAGGCTCGGGTCATGCCGCGTCGTTTCCACCTCGTCGCCGCCCTCGGGCTGGCCGCCGCTTGCGGCCAACTCGTCGCCCAGGCCCCGCCGCCCAAAGTCCTGCCCGGCTCGATCACGGGACAGCCGCCCGTTGCTGCGGCCGTCACGACGGTCGGCGGCAACCAAGTCGCCGCGGCCGCGCCGATCGAGCGCTTCCTGAAGGAGCGCGGCGCGTACCCGCCCGAGACGGAGCAGGCCGTGCTCGCCGCGCGCCTCGGCACCGACTGGCTGTACCGCATGAACTTGCCGGGCGGCCGCTTCCAGCACGGGTTGAACCCCGCCGTCCGCCAGTGGCTCGAAAGCGACGACGACTTCCGGCAAGCGCTCGCCACCTTGGCCCTGTGCGAGGCGGCCAAGTTCACCGGCGACGAGCGCTACGCGGCGCGGGCCGGTGGCGCGGTCCTGGCGCTGTTGGCGATGACGCGGCCCGACCCCGCCGACGCGACCTGCCGCGTGCCGGTCGCGGCCAACGACCGCTGCAACCGCGTCGGCTACGCCAGCGTGACCGCCCTGGCGATCTACGCCCTGGCCAACCCCGACGCCAAGTTCCTCCAGGACGCCGACGGCTTGATGAAGTTCGTCCGCAAGCAGGTGCGGGCCAACGGCGCGATCGCGTTCACCGAGCCGGCGACCGACGAGCCGCACAAGGCCGACGCCGACGGCGCGGCGATCTACCCCGGCTACGCGCTCCAGGCGATGGCCGCGACCCTGCGACTGCGCCCGGACGCCGAGACGCGCGAACTCTTCCCGCGGGCCGTGGCGTACCAGGCCCGGCTGTTGAAGTCGCAGCCGACGCCGCTGTTGGTGGCGACGACTCTGCCGGCGCTCGTCGAGTACGCGCTGCTGGCGAACAAGGACGCCGCCGCCGTGGCCGCGGCCCTCGACGCCGCCGACTGGCTGTGCAACCTCCAGGTGACGCGGCCCGAGCCGCGGCGCGGGGCGTGGGCCGGCGGCTTCAGCGCGACCCCCGGAGTCGAGCCGACCGCCGACTCGGCCGCGTGTACGTTCGCGCTCTGCCACGCCGCCCGTCTGACGCGGCAACTGCCGGACGTCGCCCGCTTCACGCGCTACCGCGGGGCCGCCGTCGAGGGGCTGGCGTTCACGCGCAACTTGCAGTTCACCGACGAGTCGGCCGACCACTTCGAGAAGGCGTTCCGCACCCGCTGCGTCAACGGCGGCGTCCGCCGCTCGCCGTCCGACGGCATGTTGCGAATCGACGCCACGGCGAGCGCCGTCCTGGCGCACCTGGCGTACTTGCAGTGCGGCACGGAGCAGCGCCCGCAGTGATCGGCCCAAGGGAAGTCTCGTAAGAGTTACGCCACCCTTGGGCTTTCCCTATATTGCCAGTTGACCCGTGCGGCCCCGTGGACGACCGACGAATGAACGACGACGCGACGACGACCCGGCCGCCCCCGCCCCGCCCGAAGTGCCGCACACTCATGGGGGTCCGCATCGTCGGCACCGGCAAGTACGTGCCGGACGCCGTCGTCTCCAACGAGCACCTGCACGCCCGCCTCGGCTTCGACTCGCAGTGGATCGTCAAGCGCACCGGGATTCTCGAGCGCCGCCACGCGCTGCCCCACCAGGCGACCTCGGACCTGTGCGTCGAGGCGGCCAACGACTGCTTCGCCAAGTCCGGCTACACCGCCGCCGACATCGACCTGCTCGTGATCGGTACCTTCACGCCGGATATGTCGTTCCCGTCAACGGCGTGCCTGGTGCAAGACCGCCTCGGCATCATCGGGCCGGCCATCGAGGTCGAGTCGGCGTGCGCCGGGTTCATGTACGCGCTCATCACGGCGACGACGTACATCTTGAGCGGGGCTAGCGACCGCGCCCTGGTGATCGGCGGCGACACCAACAGTCGCATCTTGAATCCCGACGACATCAAGACCTACCCGCTCTTCGGCGACGGAGCCGGCGCGGTGATCCTCGAGCGCAGCCCGCCCGGCCAGTCCGGGTCGGACGCCCAGGGGATCCTGGCGTACAGCATGGGGTCCGACGGCTTCGGCGGCCCGCTGCTCGAGCGCCCCGCCTGCGGCAGCCGCCTGCCGGTGACGCCCGAACTCATCGCGGCCGGCAAGCACTTCATGGTCATGGACGGCCGCGCCGTCTTCCGCTGGGCCGTCGA